>JBAVBF010000001.1:0-5254 GCA_049586115.1 Thermoanaerobaculia bacterium
GCGCCACCTTGATCGTTTCGGCGTCGGTCATGACTTCGGGGATCAGATCCTCGCCGTAGCCGCCCAGCCAGGCGCGCGTTGATTGAAGGATGTCGGCCATCCTGGTCATCAGTGCCGGGATGTTGTCGACGTGATGACGAAGGTAGGACACCAGCAGCGCGATGACGCCGACCATCACGCCGCCGCCGACCAGTGTGACGAGGATCAATGCGAGCGGACGCGCGGCGGTGCCGGGCATGCGCTTGGAGAACGATCGCGAAAGACGATCGAGGACGAGATAAAGGACCAGACCGCCCACCACGCCGGGCACGAGGTGGCGGAACATGACGAAGAGAAAGAGTCCCGCGAAGATGATCCACGCGGCGATTTCTTCGTTGGAAGGACGCGGGCGCGGCGGGTCGGCGGGAGTCTCGACGATACCGTCAGCAGGGACCGGCGCGACCGGGAACGGATTCGTGCTCATCTGTTTTCGATTGTAGACGGCGGGTCAAATAATACGCATCATGCAGATACGTCGAATGGCGTTCGGAGTTGCCGCGCGCACATGAGCGTGTGACAATGCCCGGAGCCGGCCGAGCGGCAATCAACTATGGATAATCGAGTTTTCGCACATCGCGGCGAGTTCGCGCTGCGTCAGGTAGGTACCGAAAGCATCCTCGTTCCCGTCAGAAATCACGTCGGCGATCTTGATTCCGTCTACGTGTTTACGGCCGTCGCGGCAACGATCTGGTCGCTCATCGACGGCAGCCGCGACGTCGATTCCATCGTGGCCGCGATCTGCGGCGAGTACGATGCGGAGCCGGATGTCGTCCGCTCCGACCTCGAAGAGCTCCTCGGCTCGCTCGAGGGAGCGGCGTTGATCGGCGCAGCCATCGAGGCAAGACCATGACCGCGATCGAAACTGGCACCTACACCGATTTCAGCCTCACGGTTCACGGGCGCGCCGAACCGATGCGCGTTCCCGTCAACGGCACGATCGAGGTGTCGCATCGCTGCCCGCTCCAGTGCCAGCATTGCTACAACAATCTGCCGATGAACGACTTCGTGGCGCGGGCGCGGGAGCTGACGCTCGATGACTACAAGAAGCTGCTCGATGAGCTGGCCGACCTCGGCTGCCTCTGGCTGCTGTTCTCCGGCGGCGAGATTTTCGCGCGGCGCGATTTCCTCGACATCTACGCGTACGCCAAACGGAAAGGCTTCCTGATCACGCTCTTCACGAACGGAATCATGATCACGGAGAAGATCGCTGATTTTCTCGCCGATCTGCGGCCGTTCACGATCGAGATCACGCTGTACGGCGCCACAAAAGAAACGTACGAGAAGCTCACCCAGATCCCCGGATCGTATGAGCGCTGTCTGCGCGGGATCGATCTGCTGCTGGAGCGGAAACTGCCGCTGAAGTTGAAGACGGTCGCCCTCTCGCTGACGAAGCACGAGATTCCGATGATGCGGCAGATGGCCGCGGACCGCGGCGTGGAGTTCACCTTCGACGCGATGATCAATCCACGCATCGATTGCTCGTCCAGTCCGCTGGCAGTACGCCTCAAGCCGTCGGAAATCGTGGAGCTCGATCTCGAAAATGCCGACCGCGTTTCGGAATGGCGGCGGCTGGCGCGCGATCATGGATCGCCGGCGTACATCGAAGGCGAGAGCCGTCAGGTCTACTCATGCGGCGGCGGTGTGAATTCATTCGCGATCGATCCGTATGGCGATCTGTCGATCTGCGTTTTGTCGCATGTCGATAAATACAACGTGCGCGATGGCGGCTTCCGCGAAGGGTGGGAGAAATACCTGCTGGCCGTCCGCATGCGCGAGATCACGCGGCCGACGAAGTGCACCGGCTGCGGATTGAAGTCGATGTGCGGCATGTGCGCCGCGAATGGCGAGCTCGAAAACGGCGACGCGGAGTCGCCGGTCGATTTTCTCTGTCAGGTGGCCCACCTGCGCGCGGAGACGCTCGACATCCCGGTCCGTCCGCATGGCAATTGCGAATACTGCGAGGGCGGGTCGGGGCACCATCTCGTGAGCTCCGCCGCCGCGGCGTTGAAGTCCGGTGAGGCGGAACGGATTGCGGCGATTCCGTACGAGCCGTTGCAGCCCGCGGCCGGCGGATGCGGTACGGGAAGTTGTGGAAGCTGTTCGGTCACGAGCGCCGTCGCTCGTTAGGGGAGAACGATGCAACAACAGCAACAAAGCAGCAGCGACAAGAAAAAGTACGAGAAGCCGGAAGCGAAGCGTTTTCCGCTGCGCCCGGATGAAGCAGTCCTCGGCTTCTGCAAGACGAACGCGGCCAGCGGACCGTCGGCGATCTCCGGATGCCGTGGCAGCAGCGCGTGCAGCGCCCCCGGCTCATAGTGACGGTCCCGTTCTGCGAATGACGAACTCCACCGGCGAGATCGTTCGCATTGCGAATATTGCGATCGCCATCCGCTATGCCGACGGGGCGCTCTGGCGGCCGCTCTCCGAGACGGTGAGCCGTTTCGCGTTGCGCGACGCTGAGCGCGACGTCGAGCCGGACATCGTCATCACGGTCGAGGCGATGCCGGCGGATCTCCCGCCGCCCGGCAGACTCCTTTTCGAGTCGGGCGCCGTCTGGCGCGCGTACGACGACGGCGGCGGTTTTCGAATCGATTGCTGGAGTGATCTCTTCGGCGACGTTCCCTACAAAACGGCATTGTTCGATCGCGACTTGCGCAAGGGGCGCATTCTCGTTCGCCCGGATGTGTACCTCGCCGACACCATGGGGCCACTCGACTATCCGTTGGACGAGGTGCTGATCGCGCATCTTCTCGGGCGCGGGCGCGGCGTCGAACTGCACGGCTGCGGCATCATCGATCACGACGGGCGCGGACAGCTTTTCGTCGGCCAGTCCGGTGCCGGAAAAACGACGACGGCGCGGGTCTGGCTGGCCGACGCGCACTACGACATCGTGAGCGATGACCGCGTCATCGTCCGGTTCGTCAACGGCGCGTGGCGGATGTTCGGCACGCCGTGGCATGGCGAGGCCGAGCTGTCGTCGCCGCAATCGGCGCCGCTGGCTGCGATTCATCTCCTGGTGCAGGCGCCGCGGACGGAACTGGTGTCGTTGCCGCCGGCGCAGGCGGCGGCGGCGCTCTTCGGCTGTACGTTCCCGCCGTTTTATGACGCCGAGGCGCTGAGCTTCACGTTGGAGTGCCTCGAACGCATCGTGCGCGATCTGCCGGTCCGTGCGCTCCGTTTCCTGCCCGACCGCAGCATCATCGAGTGCGTCCGGAGCGCGGCGTGAGCGAATTCGAGCCGACGCTGCGCGAGTTGCTGGCCGCCGGCCATACGGCGCGTTTTCGCGCGTCGGGGGACAGCATGCATCCCGTCATTCGGAGCGGCGACTACCTCGAGATCGCTCCGTGCCACGTTTCGCAACTGCGCATCGGCGACGTCATTCTGGCGAAGACGGAGCGCGGGTTGACGGCGCATCGCGTCGTGCGGATTCGCGCCGAGGACCGGATTCGAATCACGATGCGCGGCGATAATGCGTTGCGGTCGGACCGGTCCATAGGTCCCGAGGATGTTGTGGGGCGTGTTGAAAATGTGCGAACGGAATCGGCGACGATTGCGCGCCTGGCAACCGTGCTCGTCCGGCGGTTGCGGTCCGCGTTCCAGCAATAAGTAACGCAGCGTAGGCCGGATACGGCAGGTTCCGAGGGCGCCGTGACGAAATTTTTGCGGCGGCTCGCACGTGTTAGAGACGATACCGCTAATAACCTTTGCCCGCCCAAATCGGTTCACGAGAGGAAACACTGTGAATATTAGAGACGCCGTCAGCCGGACGAGTGTGCGCGCGATCGCGTGCGCCGTCGCCATCATCCTTGTCTCCGCCCGCAGTCACGCCCAGGTCGTCTTCGACGCTGCGTCGAACGCATCCCCGGCGGTGGCAACGACCGCCAATCCGGTTACGACCTCGTGGAACCACACGGTCGGGTCCGCGAAGAAGTCGTACCTCACGGTCAGCGTCGCCATCGACAAGAACGGCGGCGCGCAGACGGTGACGAGCGTCGTCTTCGGTACCGAGGCTGGCGGACCGAACCAGGCGATGGCGGTGCTCGGCACTGCTACGAACGGGACCATCGATCGCGCAGAAATCTGGGGCCTCGCCGGACCTACCGCGGGCACGCACCAGATCACGGTTACCGTCGCCAACGCGGGCGGCCAGAACACAGCCCTCATCGCCGGCGCAAAATCGTTCTCGAATGTGTTCCAGACAGCGGCGACCGGAACGGCCGTCGCCGCGACCGGCACGAGCACGACACCTTCCGTGACGGTCGCCAGCTCGGCGTTCGGATACGTGGTCGACGCCGTTGCGTTCAACGGCAATAACGCGCTGACCGCGACCGCGGGTCAGACGAATCCATTCAATGTAACGAGCGCCGCACCGGCATTTTCGGGCGCCGGCAGCATCAAGCCGGGCGCTGCCAGCACCACACTGTCCTGGACCGCGGGCGCGTCGCAGGCCTGGGCGTCGGTGGGTGTGCAAGTGCAGTCGGCGAACCCGCAGATTCTTTTCGACTCGGCCAGCGGCACGACGTTCGCCTCAGCCGGCAATCCGGTCACCGGTTCGTGGAATCACACCACGACGACCGCTGCGAACCGATACATCGTGGTCGGCGTCAATATCGACAAGAGCGGTGGCGCCTCCGTCGTCAACAGCGTCCGGTACGGAACAGAAGGCGGCGGGCCGAACGTGCTGATGACGTCGCTCGGCGGCATCTCCAACGGGACCGCCGTTCGGACCGAGTTGTGGGGCTTGGTGGCACCGGCTGCCGGCGTCCATCAGATTACGGTTTCCGTGAGCAATGCGGGCAGGAACGTCAATGTCATCGCCGGCGCGCAAAGCTTCAGCAATGTCGACCAGTCGGCGCCGACCGGAACCGTGGCAACTGCCAGCGCGAATTCAACGACTCCTACCGTCAACGTCACCAACTCTGCGTACGACTACGTCGTCGATGCCGTTGCCTACAACGACAACGCGATTGGAACGGTGGGACCACGGCAGGACGTCCGCTACGGTTTCGTCACCAATGCCGCGGCGCCGGTCACGGATTTCTCGGGCGCCGGCAGCGGAGCGCGGGGCTACACGAACGTTACGATGACCTGGACGGCTGCCGTGGCCGCGCAGGCCTGGACGATCGCCGCCGTTCCGCTCAAGCAGGTTTCGGTGGGCATCAGCAAGACCGCCTCCGCTGACGTCATCAAGCTCGGCGACAGCGTCACCTACACG
>JBAVBF010000002.1:0-3361 GCA_049586115.1 Thermoanaerobaculia bacterium
CGGAGCGAAGCGGAGGACGGTCGAAGACCCCAAGCTGCGTACTCGAAGGGGGCGGTAATCAGGGTGGGGGTCCTTCGACCGTCCTCCGCCGCTGTGCGGCGCCGGCGGCTCAGGATGACAAACGTTCGTTTTTTGTGTACCTTTCCGCCTCCCCACACGGGCGCGTCCTCTGCGCTCTCACACCCGTTGCACCAATCAATCGATGATTACGATTCTTTTGCTGCTGGCGCTGCATGCGCCGGAGGATTCTGTGTTGAAAGCGCACTACATCGCTGTCGAAGGAACGGACGTGGAGTACGGACAAGGCGCCGTCGAGCGTAATGAGTTGCTCCACCATCCGCTGCCGAAGTTGCAGTGGCTGATCGTGACTGACCTGTCTGCCGAAGACTTGCAGTCGAAGCTGAATGAGGCCGTCGATCCGAAGCACGGCTCCTTCGTCGTCGAATGCGCCTCGGAGGAGGAGGAAGCGGCGGTGCGATCGGGGAAGATCACGATGCAGCGATAGCTGGTTTTATGCAGAAAGAACAATTACTCGCCGCGTTCGGAAAGACGCTGCCGGACGTGCTCGCGCCCGAACTCGACGTCGTCTTCTGCGGCATCAATCCAGGTCTGTACACCGCCGCGGTGCAGCAGCATTTCGGACGTCCCGGTAATCGTTTCTGGCCGACGATTTACAAGGCGGGCTTCACGCCGCGGCTTTTCCATCCGTCGGAACAGCGCGAGTTGCTGACGCATGGCTGCGGGATCACGAACGTCGTCGCACGTGCGACGACTGCCGCGGCGGAGTTGACGTCCGCGGAGGTCATCGAAGGCGCGAGCCTGCTTGAAAAGAAAATCCGCCGCTACCGTCCACGCGTCCTGGCCATCGTCGGCATCGGTGCCTATCGCACGGGATTCAACCGGCCGCGCGCGAAGACGGGTTTGCAGGAGGAGACGATCGGCGACACGCGCATCTGGATCCTGCCGAATCCGAGCGGGTTGAACGCGAACTACCGTCCGGCGGAGTTGGTGGCGCTGTATCGCGAGTTGAAAGCGTGGATCACTTCAACGTAAACGCCACCACCGCATCGCCGCGCTTCGTGTGCAGTTTTCCGTGTCCTCCCGCGGCGATGACCACGAACTGTTTTCCTCCCGCGCGGTAGATCATCGGCGACGCCTGCGCGCTCGCGGGCAGCGTCGCCCGCCAGATCTCCTTGCCGGTTTCGACATCGAACCCGCGGAAGATTTCGTCCATCGCAGCGGCGATGAAGACGATGCCGTTCGATGTTGCGGAGCCGCCGAGGTTGGGGGAGCCGGTGTTGGGCGGGAGGTTGGGGGCGACGACGCCGAACGGCGTTTCCCAGCGGACCGTCCCCGTGTTCACGTCGACCGCGGTCAGCGCGCCCCACGGCGGCTGCGTGCAGGGTATGCCTTTCGGCGAGACGAGAATCGTGCGATACATCGCGTAGGGCGTGCCGCTCATGCGGTTGTACTCGCCGAAAATGCGCTCGCCCTTGCTGCGGGCGCGGTCGGCGTCGTAGTCGGCGCGCGGGATCAGGCGCACCATCGCCGCGAGGCGGTTCGTGTTCGCGACGATGACGTGGCGCGACGGGTCGTACGACATTCCGCCCCAATGCATGCCGCCGATGTTGCCGGGAACCTGCAGCGTTCCGCGAGTGCTTGGCGGCGTGAACATGCCGTCGTGGCGCAGCGACGCGATGAGCGATTTGCATGCGGCGCGATCCGCGTCGTCGACTCCAAAAACATCGTCGGGCTTGAGTTGCGACGGAACGATCGGCGGCGGCAGCGTCGGGAAGGGTTGCGTCGGCCACGCCTCTTCGCCGGCGACGTCGCTGGCCGGCACCGGCCGCTCTTCGATCGGAAAGAGCGGTTCGCCGGTGGCGCGATTGAAGAAGAACAGATGTCCCATCTTCGTCCCGACCGCGACCGCTTTGATGCCGCGCACTTCGACGAGCACCGGCTGCGTGGCGATGTCGTAGTCCCACAGATCGTGATGGACGACCTGGAAGTGCCAGACAACTTCGCCGGTCGCCGCGCGGATCGCGACGATGCTGTTGGCCAGATCGTTCTTGCCGAGGCGGAGGCCGCCGTAGTAGTCGGGGCTGGGGCTGCTGGTGGGGACGAAGATCATGCCCGACTCGGGATCGGCAGTGATCGGCGCCCACGCATTCGCCGCGCCGCTGTGGAGCTCGCGCGCGATCGGATCGAACGTCCAGCGCAGCGCGCCGGTGCGGGCGTCGTAGGCGCGCACGCTGCCGCGCTCCAACTCCGCGGCGCCGTTGTCGCCGATCGCGGAGCCGATGATGACCAGATCGCCGATGACCGCCGGCGGCGAGGTGACCTGATAGTCGCCGAATCGCGGATGCTCGATTCCCTCGGTCAGATCCACCGTGCCGCGGACGCCGAAATCTTTGATCGGAGACCCCGTGGCGGCATCGAGGGCGATGAGCCGCGCATCGATGGTCCCTTCGAAAATCCGCTTCGCCTTCGCCCAATACGCGACGCCGCGCGACGTCACCTCGGAGAAGTCGCCGCTGCGATCGACGAGCGGCTCGAAGATCCACTTCTCGCGTCCGGTCGCGGCGTCGAGGGCGATGACTTTGTTGAATCCGGTGCTGAGATACATCGTGCCGTCGACGACGATCGGCGTGGTCTCGAAGGTTGATTTCTGCTCGGAGTCTTTGACGAGCGACGTCTCGCCCGTGTGATACGTCCACGCAACTTCGAGCCGCGAAACGTTGGTGCGATCGATCTCAGTCAGCGGCGAGTAGCGCGTTCCACCGGCGTTCGCATACGCGGGCCAGTCGTTGTCGTTTGAGGTCGTCGAACTGCAGGCCGCGGCGAGGAGAAGCATTGCAATCAAGGCGTTTCGCATCGTCATATGATCGTTCATCGAAGGAGTGATTACGTCATGACGAACCGTGAGTTTTTTCTAAGCCGTTGGGAGCCGGAGCAGCCGGCCTTTCTTCGCGTGCTGCGCGCGCTGCCCGCGGACAAGCTCGATTACAAGCCGCATGAGCGTTCCACGAGCGCCGGCGACCTGGCGTGGCAGTTGTCCGAGGAGTTGCGCGTCCTCGGCGGCGTCACCGAGAGTGGCGACATCAATTGGGAGTCAGGGTCGCGCCCCGCGACGCTCGACGAAATCGTCGGCGCGTACGAAGCAAATTCGGACAACGTGCGCAAGCTCGTGAGCACCATGTCCGACGAGCGCTGGGATGGGCCGGGACGATTCCTCTTCGGCGGCCACGAAGCGTGGAAGGCCAGCGTCAGCAGCATTTTCTGGGGCTTCCTCCTCGACAGCATTCATCACCGCGGCCAGCTCAGCGCGTACATCCGTCCGATGGGCGGAAAGGTGCCGTCC
>JBAVBF010000003.1:0-3687 GCA_049586115.1 Thermoanaerobaculia bacterium
GGGCTCAAGAAAGGACTGAACTCCGTGCGCCTCTTCCGTCGCACGCCGACCGCCACGGTCGCGCTTTTCCCGCAGACGAACCTCACGGCTACTGGACCTGGCGACGTACCGTTCACGATGACGATTCGCGGCGATCTGCGCGGACAGAGCATCGCGGGCCAGACCAACTGGTACGAGTTTCCCGATGGGTTGGCGACCGATGGTTCCGAACTGAGCGCACCGATCGTGGTGCGCTAGCGAGAGCCGGCGGAATGGCGGAGAGATTTGCGCCGCGTACAATCCGCGCCCACATGTGGGGAATCGAACAGACGGAGATCGGACGCATCGTCGTTCCGCCGTCGTTGCCGGATGGGTTTGCGCTTTTCTACACGACGGTTGATTTTGATGGTCGTCTGAATCCGGACGCAGCGGCGACGCTGATGCGCATCGTTCGCGACCGATTCGGGATCGAGGCGGCACTCGCGTCGTGTACGCAAGTTCACGGTCGGAACGTCGTTCGCGCGAAGACGGGTGAATGCGATTCTTGCGACGGACTTTGGTCTTCCGACACCGGCACCGCCCTCGGCATCAAAGTCGCGGACTGTCTTCCGGTCACGATCGCCGACATGGAACGCGGCGTCATCGCGAACGTTCACTCCGGCTGGCGCGGCGCGGTGCAGAAAATTACGGCCGAGGCGATCGACGCAATCGGCGGCGTAACGACTGCGACGCAGGCGTGGCTCGGGCCATCGATTCGCGTTTGCTGCTTCGAAGTCGGCGAGGAAGTCGTCGATCAATTTCGCGTGTCGTATGTCGAGGCGGAATCGTTTGTCGATCGCGGCGGCGTGAAGCCGCACGTTGATCTTCCGCGACTCACCGCCGCGTTGCTGATCGAGCGCGGAATCGCGCCGCAGAACATTTGCGACTCCGGCCTCTGCACGCGCTGCGATGGCTCGATCTTCCACTCGTATCGGCGTGATGCCGGCCGAGGTGGACGAAACCTTGCAATTGCGGCGCATTAGCTTGCCCACCTTCAACGCACGTTTCCCGCGCCGCCGCACTGTCTTTCAGGTGATCTCGATCTCCGTCGTGGTCGTGCTCGTTCTGATCGCGATCCTCGCCCTGTACGTCTACAAACAGTCGGTGGGCAAGTTCGAGATCCGCCGCCTCTCGCTGCCGACGCGGATCTTCACCGACTTCACTCCGCTCCGCGGCGGCGTGGTCCTCGGCCCCGACGACCTCGCGGAAAAACTCAATCGACTCGGCTACCGGCAGGTTTCTGCACTGTCGCAGGCCGGCGACTACGTTCCCGGTTCTTCGCAAATCGACCTTTACACGCGGACGTTCACGCATCCGACCGGGCAGTATCCGTCGCAGCCGGTGCGGATCACCTTCCGCAACGGCAGCATCGCCTCGGTCGTGTCGCTGAAGCAGGCCTCGCCGATCGACAACGCCGCGCTCGAGCCCGAGTTGTTGACGTCGATCCTCAGCGACCAGCTCGAAAATCGGCGTCCTGTCACGCTCGATCAGATCCCGAAGACACTGCAGGATGCCGTCGTCGCCACGGAGGACGTGCGTTTCTGGCATCACCCTGGCGTCGATCCGATCGGACTTTTTCGTGCGCTGTTTCGCAACGTGCGCGCGGGCGGCGTGACCGAGGGCGGGTCGACGCTCACGCAGCAACTCGTGAAGAACTACTACCTGACCGGCGAGCGCACGTACAAACGCAAGGTCACCGAAGCGTTCATGGCGGTGATCCTCGACGCGAAGTATTCGAAGCGCGAGATTCTCGAGGCCTACCTCAACGACATCTACCTCGGACGCAATCGGTCGATTTCGATCCTCGGCGTCGGCGAAGCGGCCCGTTTCTATTTCGGCAAGCCGGTCTCCGAGATCAGTCTCCCCGAGGCAGCGTTACTCGCCGGCATGATCCGCGGTCCGAACAACTACTCCCCATTCACGCATCCCGAGCAAGCGATGCAGCGGCGGAGCACCGTCCTCGGACTGATGCTTAATCAGAAAAAAATCACGAAAGAGCAGTACGACGCCGCGATGGCCACGAAGCTGCCGCCGAAGCCTTTCCGGCAGCGCAGCGGACTTTCGTCGATTCCGTACTACGTCGATCGTGTGCTGCAGGAGATGGCGCGCGACTACGGCATCAAGGACGTGAAGGGCCGCGGCCTGCAGATTTATACCGCGATCGATCTCAACGCGCAGGACACCGCGGCGCGGACGATCGAAGCGGGACTTGCGGCGCTGGAGAAGGGGAGCAAGCGTCTCCGCCGTCCCGACCAGCCGTTGCAGGGCGCGATCATCAACGTCGACGTTCCGACGGGCGAGATTCGCGCGCTGATCGGTGGGCGGAACTACGACACGAACCAGTTCAACCGCGCGCTGAACAGCAAACGGCAGATCGGCTCGCTGATCAAACCGATCGTCTACGCGACCGCGTTCGAGCCGAGTCTTTCGAATCAGAACATCACTCCAGCTACCCTCGTCAGCGACACGCGTTTCGTCCTCAAGCGCCGTTTTTCTGCCGACTGGTCGCCGCGCAACTACGAGGACGTCTATCACCAGACCGTCACGGTCGCGGAGGCGCTGGAGCAATCGCTCAACTCCGCGTCGGTGCGCATCGGGCTCGCGTGCGGACTCGATCCGATCGCGCGCACCGCGCACACGCTCGGCGTCGTCTCCGACATCGATACGAAGAATCCGGCCATGCTCCTCGGCGCGGTCGACCTTGCGCCGATCGAGATGGCGGATGCGTATTCGACCATCGCCCGCCTCGGCTCGCGCGTTCCGTTGCACGCGGTCAAGTTCGTGACCGACGACAAAGGCCGCCAGGTCTCCGCGGGCGACGAGGTCAATCCGGTGCAGGTCTTTCCGGCTCGCGATACTTACATGCTCGTCACGGTGATGAAGGGCGTCGTCGACCGAGGCACGGCGGCCGGCGCGCGCTCGATGGGCTTCAAACTCACCGCCGCCGGCAAAACGGGCACGACAAACGACAAGCGCGACGCGTGGTTCATCGGCTTCACGCCGAAAGCGCTGACGCTGACGTGGCTCGGCTTCGACGACAACGCGCCGACCGGCCTCTCCGGAGGAACGGGCGCGGTTCCGATCTGGACGCGTTTCATGCAGGCGGTGATGGTGGGGCAACCCAACGTCGATTTCGCGCCGCCCGAGGGCCTCGTCACCGCGCAGATCGACGAGACGAGCGGCGGGCTCGCGGTCCCGAACTGTCCGCCGCGCTCCGTCGTCACCGAGGCGTTCAAGACCGGAACGCAGCCAGGCAATCCATGTCCGCTGCATAGTCCGCAGGCGGCTCCCGCGCCCGCGCTGGACCAGTTCGGCAATCCGATCGCGCTCGATACGGCCGGCATGCCGGTCGCGCCTCCCGAAACGACGACGACGTCCGAGGCGCTGCCGCCGATCACGCCCGAGCCTGGTGATACGACGCTGACCGGCGGTTACTTCCGCACCGATACCGCGCCTCCGACGACAACCACGACCACGTCGGAACCGCCGCGCCGCGAGCGCGATCCCAATCGCGATCGGTCCGACCAGCCGCCGCCGAGCACGAATACGAGCGAGCCGACGCCATCGACGAACACGAGCACGACGAGCACGTCGCCGCCACCGCCCGAGCGTTGATTTCTACTTGTGCAAGCGACTCATCGGCGTTCCTTCTTCAACTTTCTTTGCCTC
>JBAVBF010000004.1:0-1969 GCA_049586115.1 Thermoanaerobaculia bacterium
GACCACGATCTCCGCCGTCGTCGATTTTCCGGCGCCGCTGAGGCCTGTGAACCAGATGCAGAATCCCTGACGATATTTCGGCGGGTGGCTTTCGGCAAGGATCGCCGCGACCTCGGGGCGCGTGAACCATTCCGGCAGCGGACGTCCGGCGCCGAGGAAATCGTCGCGGACCTGCGTGCCGGAGATCGAGCGCGTTTCGGCGCCGGCGGGAACGTTCGACGCTTCTTCGTAGCGATCTTCGTTCGCGATGTAGACCAGTTCGCGAAACGGAATCATCGTCATCCCGATCTCGGCTTCATGTTTGGCGACCAATTCCTGTGCATCGTACGGACCGTAGAAACCGCCGCCGGGACTGGCGTGATCGCGGCCGACGATGAAGTGATTCGCGCCGAAGTTGCGGCGGATGATGGCGTGCCACAGCGCTTCGCGCGGACCGGCCATGCGCATCGCCAGCGGCAGCAGCGAAAGCAACACGCGGCCGGGCGGAAAATGCTTTTCGGCGAGCGCGCGATACGTGCGGACGCGCGTGTAGTGATCGACGTCGCCGGGCTTGGTCATACCGACCGAGGGATGGAGGAGCAGGACGCCGTCGACGGCATCGATGGCGCGCCGCACCAGTTCTTCGTGCGCGCGATGCATCGGATTGCGCGTCTGGAACGCGACGACGTTGTCATGTCCGAAGTTTTCCAGCGCCTTGCGCACTTCGGCGGGCGTGCGGCGAAGATCGCGAAAGTCCCACGGCGTGCCGGTACCGATCACGCGCAAGGGACCACTGATGTTGCGCCGTCCCCACCCCGCCATCTCGGCGACGAGCGGATGCTTCGTATCGCGCGTTCCGAAGACGTTGATGGCCGCTTCGTCGCGATCCCATTCGTAGATTTCTTCGACGGTCATCACGGCCAGGATTTCGGCGTGCGGTCCGCGAAGAACGACATCGTTTCCGATCGCAACCGGCGCGTCGTCAGAAACAGGAAGCGCGATTGGAATCGGGAAGAGCGTTCCGTCCGTGAGCCGCATCCCGGCGACGACACGTTCGTAATCGGCGCGGCCCATGAAGCGATCGAGCGGCGAGAAACCGCCGGTAGCGAGAAGCTCGAGATCGCAGCGCGAGCGTTCGGAGAGTTGCACCGCGGGGAGCGTCGCGGCGGTGGTTGAGAGTTCGGGAAGCGATGCGTCAGGTTCGAAAAGACTGATGAGGCTGCCGCCGTATGGCGGAATGAGACTGGTCATGCGTGCGATGATCTCCGATATGAAAGCTGCTTTGATTGCAATCTCAATTCTCTCGCTCGCTGCAGCGGCGAACGTTTCCGTTCCGCCGTCGCATTTTCTGGCAATCGTCGGCGACTGGAACGTCACCAGCGACCATATGCTGCAGGTCGACGGACGGCAATGGATCAAAGGCCAGCCGTCGGCTGGACTCGCCGCGAAGGCGCGCACGATCTACGGCGCGAAGCACGAGGAGTTCATCGACAGCGTGAAGGCCTACGCGTACTTTCCGTACGCCGTGGCGAAGGACGTCGATGACTTCCACGACGGCGAGATCTCGATCCGCTTCCGCCTGCTCGCGGGCCAGCTCGATCAATGCGCCGGCATCCTCTTCAATCTGAAAACTAACGGCGACTACCTGACCGTCCGCTTCAACGGCAAAGAGGACAACCTCGTGCTCTGGACGTTCAAAAGCGGCAAGCGCAGCTTCGTGAAAAAGGGTTCCGAGAACGTCCACATCCCCCTCGGCGAATGGCACACGATGAAGATCGCCGTCGCCGGAACCGCGCTGCACGGATTCCTCGACGACAAGCCGCTGCTCGAATACACGCTGGCCGAACCGGTGTCGGGGAAGGTCGGCGTGTGGTCGAAAACGGACAGCGTGAGTCAGTTTGATAAGTATGTTGTGACGCGGTAGGGCCGCCGAAGAAGGACGACGGGAAGAAGAAGTGACCTGTCATCCTGAGCCGCCGGAGCCGAGGAG
>JBAVBF010000005.1:0-8529 GCA_049586115.1 Thermoanaerobaculia bacterium
GTTCTACAGCATGGCCATCATGGGCGTGCAACCGATCGGGAGCCTGCTCGCCGGTATCGTGGCCGATCGCATCGGTTCGCAAAAAACGATTTTCTATGGAGCGTTGCTCTGCCTGGCCGGCGCGCTCTGGCTGGCGGTGAAACGGCGCATGCTCGCCGAACACATTCGCCCGATCTACATCGAACGGGGAATCATCGTCGACCTGGCGGCCGAAGAGGGACGCTGATATTCAGCGGATTCGCTGAATATTCGTTGACAAACATTCAGCTGCATGGCTGAATGTCGGCACGGTGACAAAACACGAATCAAAAGCGAAGCTCGATTCGTACGAAGCCGTCTTCAGCGCCCTGGCCCACGCGGCACGGCGGCGCGTCCTGCTGGCGATCTACTTCAACGGCGGCTCGATGACTGCCGGCGAGATCGCAGCGATGTTCGCGCACGCCTGGCAGACCACGACGCGCCATCTGCAAGTCCTGGAAGCGGCCGGGTTGCTTTCGCATGAACGGCAGGGGCGCATGCGCATCTATCGAATCGAACAGAAGCGGCTGAAGCTCGTCAACGACTGGCTCGGCCATTTTTTCAGGAAGCCGTAATGAAAGGATGACTATGAATGATGTACCGCAGTTCTTCAGACTCAACATCGAGGTAGGCAACCTCGATCAAGCAATCAATTTCTATTCGACCCTGCTCAGCGTTCAGGGACGCAAGCAGCCCGGCGCGCGCAGCTACTTCGAGTGCGGACCGGTGACGCTGTCCGTGATCGACGTTTCGTCGGTCGGCAGCCCGCACGCCGCGGCCAAGGCGCTCTACTTCACCGTGAAGAATCTCGAAGCCGCATTCGAGCGCGCGAAGGAGTTGGGATGCCTGTCGCAGGAGTCGGTGCACGACGCGCCCGGCGGCGGAATCGTGGTCCGGCCGTGGGGCGAGCGCTCGTTCTACGCGTTGGATCCGTGGGGCAACCCACTGTGCTTCGTGGAAGAGGGAACGGTCTACACCGGCTGATGCGAGTGCTGGTGCCGCCGCGATGGCGGCACCAGCATTCATCCTACGGTTTCAACATCGCTGCGAGCGCGTTGAGTCGCTCGGTCCAGAATGCGCGCATCCGATCGGCCTCGGCCTTCGACGCGAGCTTGCGATGCTCGAGCGCGACCTGGCTCTTCGCGTCGCCTTTGGCCACGAAGCCGATGTCGATCGGCGAACCGTCTTCCCAACGAAGGCGCATCGATTTATTCGGCGTCGCGCCGCGCACGGTCAGCTTGACGCCGTCCATCCACTTCGCGCGGCCACGCGCGTTGAACGCCGCGTACAACTTCGCCAGCGGAACGCCGACCGTCTTGCTCTTGCTGACCGACCAGTCGCCGCTGCGCTGCTGTCCCTGCGCGCGCAAGCCGCGGATGCGTTCGTAGCCGACGGCCACCATCTGCGTCCACCACGACGGCGTGTCGAACGCTTCGCGGAGATGTTTCGTCAGCGCCGGATGCGACATTTCTTTCGCGCCGGCTTTGTCGAGCAGCGCCACCCACATCGCCCACGTGCGGCCGGTCGCGTTCTTCACCGACTCATCGCTGAGCCCCGCCAGCGACGCGTAATCGGGAGCCGGCGCTTCTTCTTTTTTCACGAGATGAAGCCGGGCCGTGGTGTACGACTCGCCGGTCTTCTGCATGCGCGCACGAACGACACGCTTGAAATCTTTCTGCTGAGTCATCGCGAAATCTCCTTCGTTCAGTTCGCGAGCATCCGCCCCCAGCAGCGAAGCCCTCGAACGAAGGTCCGCAAGTCCCAAACCCGAGGGTCCGTCCCCCTTTGCCTCCGCGGTGGACCTTCGCTGGGAAAGGTCTCAGGAGGTTAGGCGCTGGTTGCCGCCGAAGTGCGAATTGTAGCGAATCACTTCGAAAGCGTCACGACGAATGTTGCGCCGTCGCCGACCGCGCCTTCCACCTCGATGTTGCCGCGGTGCTGGAGGATCAGGTGCTTGGTGATGGCGAGGCCGAGGCCGGTGCCGGCGATTTCCTGGGAGCGCGATTTGTCAATGCGGTAGAAGCGGCGGAAGATCCGGTCGCGCTCCTCGGGAGGGATGCCTTCGCCGTGATCGGTGATGCGGACGATGCCGCGGTCCGAGGCGCTGGAGACGTCGATGTCGATCGTGGAGTCTTCGCCGCCGTACTTGATGGCGTTGTCGAGGAGGTTGGCGAAGGCTTGCTGAAGGCGCATGGCGTCGCCGTGGACGTGGGCGCCGCCGCCGGTGACGACGAAGCGGAGTTTTTTGGCCGAGGCCCGGTCGCGGAAGTCTTCGCAGAGATCTTCGACCAGGCGTCGTAAATCGATCTCGGTGCGCTCGAGACTGAGGTCGCCGGCTTCGATGTGACTCAGGTCGGAGAGGTCCTGGGCGAGACGTTCGAGTCTGGCGAGCTGACGCGACATGATCCGGCGGAGCTGCGCTTCCTGATCGTCGGTGAGCAGACCGCGATCGAATTCGAACGTTTCGACGGCGGATTTCAGTGCGGCCAGCGGCGTGCGGACTTCGTGGGAGAAATCGGCGATGAATTCGCGGCGGAGCTCTTCGAGACGTTCGACGTGCGTGACGTCGATGAAGAGCGCGACGGCGGCGAGATCGTGCGACGGAAGCGGAAAGGCGCGCATCTCGATCTGCCGCTCTTCGATGCCGCTGCGGATCGAGAAGCGGCTGGCGGAATCGGCACGATCGCCGAGGGCGTCGTCGAATCCGGAGAGGATCGATTGGTTGCGGAGAATGCTGGCCAGCGGCTGGCCGACGAAGCCGGGCTGCAGGTTGAACATTTGAGCGAAGCGGCGGTTGGCGAGGACGACGCGGCGCTGGCGGTCGATGGCCAGGACGCCTTCGCCCATGCCGTTCATGATCTGTTGCAGCAGCGCGTTCTGAAATTCGGCGGCGGAGAGCTGGCGGGCGATCTCCGTTCGCGAGCGGTAGAAACGGGAGGCGATTTCGTCGAGCGCGCCGAAGGAGTCGACGTCGAGCGATGCGGAGGCTTCGGCGTCGGGACGGCCGAGGCGGTCGGAGAGGCGTGCGATGTCGGCGCGGGTGCGCGTCCAGAGGAGGGCGAAAAGGATGGCGATTGCGGCGGCGACGACTGCGATGATGGTGAGGGCGATCATTGCGTTAAGGTCGGCGACCAGCCTTCATTTGCTCATTGTCCCGAGCCTCACCAGCACAGACAAGAGTGTCTGTGCCACATTGATCCTGCTGTACCGCGGCTGCCGCTTCCGGGGAGAGCCAGTGTGGCACAGACACTCTTGTCTGTGCTGTGGCAACCGGCAGCGTCCAATGTTGCTATCCGGTCGCTGGCGGATCGTAGCGATACCCAAATCCGACCACCGTCGTAATCCGCTCGGTGCCGATCTTCTTCCGGAGGTTGCGGATGTGCGCATCCACCGTCCTCGTCTCCACGTCGTCGCTCATCTGCCAGACCTCGGACAAAATCCGGTCGCGCGAGACGACGGAGCCGCGGTTGCGGACGAGGAGCAGCAGCAGTTCCAGCTCTTTTTTCGCGAGCTTCACTTCGTTGCCGCGGTGATAGACGCGGAAGGCTTTTTCGTCGATGCGGAGCTCGCCGTCGTCGTAGCCGGAGACGTCGGCTGACGATTTCTGTGTGCGGCGAAGAATCGCGGCGACGCGGGCGGTCAGCTCGCGGATGGCGAACGGTTTGGTCAGGTAGTCGTCGGCGCCGAGCTCGAGGCCGGTGATGCGGTCGCGTTCCGATCCGCGGGCGGTGAGCATCAGGATCGGGACCGATGCCGTGATGGGATCGCGGCGCAGCTCGCGGCAGATGGTCAGGCCATCGACGTCGGGAAGATTGAGATCGAGGATCACGAAATCGAAGCCGCCGCCCTGGACGGCCACCATGCCTTCGTGGCCATCGGCATAGACCGCCACCCGGTAGTTCTCGCGCTCCAGGTTCAGGCGGACCGTGAAGGCGATGTCGGCATCGTCTTCGATCAGGGCGATTTTCGTCATTCGTCCGCCGCGGCGGCGTGAGCCGTGTGTTTGATCATCTTTCCTTCGACGAGGTAGACGACCATCTCACAGATGTTCGTGGCGCCGTCGGCCATGCGCTCGAAGTACTTACCGATAAAGGTCAATCGAATTGCAGACGAGATGTTGCGCGCATCTTCGAGCATGTAGGTGAGCAGATTGCGGAACGAGCTTTCGGTGAGGGCGTCGACGTTGTCGTCGTCAGCGATGACCCGCCGGGCCAGAGTGGAGTCGCTGCGGACGAAGGCATCGAGCGCGTCGCGGACCATGGCCTGCGCATCGTGCGCGAGGCGCGGGAGATCGGAGACCGGCTTGAGCATCGGCTCGCGATTGAGCTCGATGACGCGTTCGCAGACGTCCTGCGCGAGGTCGGCGATGCGCTCCAGTTCCGGCGTGATCTTCATGATCGTGGCGACGAGACGCAGGTCGCCGGCAGTGGGCTGCATGATGGCGATCAGCTCGATCGTCTTCTGGTCGATGACGATCTCCATCCGGTCGATCTCGTCGTCGAGCGCGATGACCTCGTTGGCGAGCGCCGTGTCGCGCTCCAGCAGCGCGCGGATGGAGCGCGCCATGGCGTCTTCCACCATCGCGCCCATGCGCAGCAGGAGGTGCTTCAACTCATCGATGTCTCTGTCGAAATGGCGTTGCATAGCGTCTCAGCCGAACCTTCCCGTTACGTAATCTTCGGTCATCTTCTCTTTCGGGTTCATGAAAATCGCATTGGTCTCGGCGTATTCGACGAGGCGGCCGAGCATGAAAAAGGCGGTGCGATCGCTCACGCGCGCGGCCTGCTGCATGTTGTGCGTGACGATCACGATGGTGTAGCTCTCCTTGAGCTCGTAGATCAGCTCTTCGATCTTCGACGTGGCGATCGGATCGAGCGCGGAGGCCGGCTCGTCCATCAGCACGATCTCCGGATCGACGGCGAGAGCGCGGGCGATGCAGAGACGCTGCTGCTGCCCGCCGGAAAGCGCGAACGCACTGGCGTGCAGGCGGTCCTTCACCTCGTGCCAGAGCGCGGCGCGGGTGAGCGAACGCTCGATGATGTCGTCGATCTGCCGCTTGTTCCGCAGGCCGCCGATGCGCAGACCGTAGGCGACGTTGTCGTAGATCGACTTCGGGAACGGATTCGACTTCTGGAAGACCATGCCGACGCGGCGGCGCAGTTCGACGACGTCAGTGTCGCCGCCGTAGACGTCCCGGCCATCGATGAGGATCGTCCCTTTGCCGCGCGCATCGGTGATGATGTCGTTCATCCGGTTGATGGATCGGATGAACGTCGACGTGCCGCAGCCGGACGGGCCGATCAGTGCCGTCACTTTGCGCGCCGGAATGTCGAGCGAGATGCCGTGCAGAACTTTTGCGGAGCCGTAGAAGAAATCGAAATCGCGGACTGAGATTTTCGTCGCGTCGTTCAGAACTGGCGCCGGTGGCGTTGCGATTTTCTGTTCCGGTTCGAGGACAAGAGTGATCACGAGCGGTTCATCCTTTCAAGGCGGCGGACGGCCAGGCGGGCCAGAATCGAGAGCGCCAGAATCATCATCACGAGCAGGAACGCGCCGGCCCACGCCTGCCGGTGCCAGTCGTCGTACGGCGAGATGGCGTAGGTGAAGACCTGCACCGTCAGCGACGCGATCGGCTGCGTGAGGCTGGTCGACCAGAAGCGGTTGTTGAATGCGGTGAAGAGCAGCGGCGCGGTCTCGCCGGCCACGCGTGCCACCGCGACGAGGATGCCGGTGAGGATTCCTGGCAGCGCCGCGGGAACGATCACGCTGAAAACCGCGCGGCCGCGCGTGGCGCCGAGGGCCAGCGCCCCTTCGCGCAGGCCGCCGGGGACAAGGCGGAGCAGTTCCTCCGTCGTACGGACGACGATCGGGATCATCAGCAGGCCGAGCGCAACGCCGCCGGCGATGGCGCTGAAGCGTTTCACCGGCAGCACGAGGATGCCGTACGCGAAGATGCCGACCACGATCGACGGCACTCCGTTCAACACATCCGCGGCGAAGCGAACGATCGATGAGAACTTCGTTCCGGGATATTCGGAGAGGTGGATGCCGCAAAGGCAGCCGACCGGCACGGCGAACGCCGCGGCGATGCCGATCAGGATCAATGTTCCGGCGATGGCGTTGGCCATGCCGCCGCCGCTTTCGCCGACCGGCTTCGGCATGTGCGTGAAGAAGTCGACGTTCAGCGCGCCGAACCCTTCCTTGATCACATAGAAGAGGATCATCGCCAGCGGAATCAGCGCGACGACGACCGCGAGCGCGCACAGCGTCTCGAAGATGCGCGAGTACACCTTCCTCCGCCGCAGGTTCGCCGTCACGCCGCCACCTCGGCCGCGACCACGGGCACCACGGCGGCAGTCACCGCGCGCCGTTTCGTCGACCAGATCAGCAGCCGCGAAAGCAGGTTGACGCCGACGGTGATGATGAAGAGCAGCAATCCGATCTCGATCAGTGCGTGCAGATACAACTCGTCCGCGGCCTCGGTGAACTCATTCGCGATCACCGCCGCCATGGTGTATTGCGGCTTGAAGAGCGAGGCCGAAATCTGCGGCGAATTGCCGATGACCATCGTCACGGCCATCGTCTCGCCGAGGGCGCGGCCGAAACCGAGCATGACCGCGCCGATGATGCCGGTGCGTCCGAAGCCGATGGCGACCTTGATCGCTTCCCAGCGCGTCGCGCCGAGGGCGTAGGCGGCTTCGCGCTGGGTGATGGGAACGTTCTTGAGGATTTCGCGCGCGACCGACGACGTGAACGGGATCACCATCACCGCCAGGATCAGAGCCGCCGCGAGCATCCCCACGCCGAGGGCCGGCTTCGCGCCCATCGCGATCTCGACCTTGCGCACGATCGGCACGAGCACGAAGACTCCCCATAGTCCGTAGACGATCGATGGGATCGCGGCGAGCAGTTCGGTGAGATACGCGAGCGGCTGGCGCAGCACGCGCGGCGAAAGCTCGGAGATGAAGATGGCGATCCCGAGCGCGATCGGCGTGGCCACGAGCAGCGCGAGAACAGACGAATAGAGCGTGCCCCAGATGAACGGGAGCGCGCCGAAATCGCCGGAGACGGGATCCCACACTTTCGTGGTCCAGAACTTCAGGCCGAATTTTGCGATCGACAGCGTCGACTGGCGCGTCAGCTCGAAGGCGATGCCCGCCACGATCAGCAGCACGAGCGCCGCGAAGGCGCCCGTACCGATGCGGAAGCTGCGGTCGTCGGAAGAACGCGTCATTGAATCTTGCCGAGGGCCTGCATCTCTTTCGCGATGACCGGCTGCGGCAGCGGCGCGTAGCCGAGCGACGGCGCGAATTTCTGCCCGTCGGTGAGCGCCCATTTGACGAAATCGACCATCGCCTTTCCGCGCGCGGCATCCTTCGGATGTTCGTAGAGAAGCAGCCAGGTGAACGATGCGATCGGATACGCGGTCGCGCCGTCGGCGTTCGTGATCGAGACGCGGAAGTCGTCGGGCATTGCCGCGCCAGCCGCTGCCGCGGTGACCGAATCGAGCGATGCGGTCACGAACTGGCCGGCTTTGTTCTGCACGGAGCCGTAGGTCATCTTGTTCTGCAGCGCGTAAATCAGCTCGACGTAGCCGATCGCGCCGGGCGTCTGGCGCACCAGTCCGGAAACACCTTCGTTGCCCTTCGCGCCGACGCCGGCCGGCCAGTTGACCGACGTAGCCACGCCGACCTTCGTTTTGTAGTCGGGCGAAACCTTCGAGAGAAAGTCGCAGAAGATGTAGGTCGTGCCGGAGCCGTCGGAGCGGTGGACGACGTTGATGTCGTCTGCCGGCAGTTTCACGCCGGGATTGATCGCCGCGATCGCGGCATCGTTCCACTTCGTGATCTTGCCGAGATAGATGTCGGCGAGAACAGGCCCGCTGAAACGCAACGGCTGCGTCACGCCGGTGACGTTGTAGACCGGAACGACGCCGCCGAGGACTGTAGGAAAGTGCAGGATCGCGCCGGGCGCGGCCTGCAGTTGCGCATCGGTCATCGGTCCGTCGGTCGCGCCGAAAAAGACGGTCTGCGCGGTGAGCTGCTTGATGCCGCCGCCGGACCCGATCGACTGGTAGTTGATGCGGATGTCGGGATGCGTCTTCTGATACTCGTCGAACCACTTCGAGTAGATCGGATTGGGGAAGGTCGCACCGGCGCCGTTGATGGTGATCGGGCCGGATGTCGCCGGCGTCTTCGATTCATTCGACTGACACGCGGCGAGAGCAACGGCGATGAGCACTGCGAACGTCTTGAGTTTCATCGCGCGCAGGGTACGGACCGAGTCCGTAGTGCAAGTGCACGCGATGTAAATTCGGGGTGAAGCGTTTCACGCGGTGTCGCGGAGACGCGGAGAAAAACGAGCCTCCCTCCGCGGCTCCGCGTCTCCGCGTGAAAACGTCAAAAACACTTGCCGCCGAAGGCCATTCTTGACGCGCCGCAAGCCGTCGATTTGACGTAAGTAGCACGAGTTCAGCGACTTACGCATTTCGGCACGCTGGCCGTTCGATCG
>JBAVBF010000006.1:0-3185 GCA_049586115.1 Thermoanaerobaculia bacterium
GGCAAGTTGGGGGGTCCTTCGACCGTCCAACGGCGGCTCAGGATGACAGCTCACACCACGTACGCCACCGCAAACCCAACCTGCGCCGCCATCATCATCAAATACATATGTCGCCACGACGGATGATTCTCCGTCGCCGTCAGCTCGTCAGGATTGCGAACGATCAGCCAGACCGTGTACGCGCCCCAGAGTGCGAGTGCGATGCCGAGGAACGTTAGAAATTTTCCGTTGCCGGTGAGGATGTGTGTCGCCGCGCCGAGCGGCATCAACAGCCAGGGGAAGATGAAGAAAGGCGCGATCATCCAGGCCGCGCGCTTGACGCCGAACGCGATCGGCAGCGTGCGGCAGCCGCCCGCGCGATCGCCTTCGATGTCGCTGAAATCTTTCGTCGATGCGGCGCCGAGGAGGAAGAGCATGAAGACCGAACCGATGAACCACGGTTCGGCGGTCGTCGCGTGCGCCACCATCGTCCAGCCGGCCACTTTCAGCAGACAGCCGCGCGGGATGGCGATGGTGAGGTTCGCGCCGATTGGATGCGCTTTCGTGCGGCCGAGCGCGGGGACCGAATAGACAAATGTCGAGATGAACGCGATCAGGTAGATGGCGATGCATTCGTGCCACGGCAGCGGCGCGAAGAACTTCGCGCGCCAGCTCGTGTACGGATAAACGACCACGAGCCACGTCGGCACGAGCCCGAGGATGTACATGATCCAGGTGAAGATCCACGCGCCGCGTCGCGAAACTTCGCCGGTGACCAGCGGCCGTTTCGGTTTGTTGATGCGATCGATCTCCAGGTCGTAAATCTGGTTCAGCGAATTGTTCGCCGCGTTCAGGAACGACGCGCAGAGCGAGCCGAGGACGATCGTCCAGATCACCGATGAAGTCAGCGCGCGCGTTGGATCGGGATTGTGCGCCGACCCCCACGCACATACAGCGCCCGAGACGATACCGAGCAGCGGCGGGAGGAGCGTGAACGGACGGGCGAGGGCGATGTAGTGCTTCAAGCGCCGTGAAGTGTAGCGCGCAGCCTGGACGCCAGCGCTCCAACGCGTTATCGCCGTTTTGCGAACGCAGCCAACAACAGCGCGGCGGCGCCGAGGGCGATCCATCCGCGGTGTTTGTTGAGTTCGAGCGCGATGCTCGTATCCGTCGAGCGGTTATCGAAAACCCCGTGTGCGCCGGCGTCGCCGGGGAGCGGCGCGTGGAGATTGTCGGGACGTCCCGGCACTTCCGGTTCATCGATCATCTGCGCGTCGTAGCCATGCCTGGCGAGATAGTGATCCGCGTATCCCGGCGCGAAGTTGTTGCCGATGATCGCTTTCGAGGCAGGCCAGCCGACGTTGATTTCGCGCCGTCCGCTATACGCCGCCCACACGATCGCGTCCGCCGCCACCTCGGGTTGGAAAATCGGCGGTACCGGCTGCGCTTTTCGCGGCAGCCGCGACTTCACCCAGCGGAACTGCGGCGTGTTCAGTGCCGGCATCTGCACCATCACCACGCGCACATTGCTGCCGTCATGAATCAACTCGCTGCGCAGCGAATCGTGAAAGCCCTGCACCGCATGTTTCGCGGCGCAATACGCCGATTGAAGCGGGATGCCGCGATACGCGAGCGCCGAGCCGACCTGCACGATCGCGCCGCGGTCGCGCGCCTTCATCCGCCGCAGCGCCGCCAGCGTTCCCCAAACGTAGCCGAGGTATGTGACCTCGGTGACGCGGCGATAGTCGGACGGCGTCATCTCCATGATCGGCGAGAAGACGGAGAGCATGGCGTTGTTGATCCAGATGTCGATCGGACCAAACGTGCGCTCGACTTCCGCTGCTGCCTGTTCGACCGCGTTTTCATCCGCGACGTCGAGCGGCAGGACGATCGCTTCGCCGCCGAGCTGTTCGATCTCGCGCTTCGCTGCTTCGAGTCCGTCTTTGCCGCGCGCGATCAGTCCGACTCTCGCGCCGCGCTTCCCGAACGCGCGCGCGGTAGCGCGGCCGACGCCCGCCGAGGCGCCGGTGATGACGACAACTTCCGGTGGTTGCATGCAAAGTCAGCGAGCAAGACCCGGACCGACGTGAGACAGAGACTCCTCTCTGTGCTGCTTGAACCCGACCTGTAATCGCTCCGCCGCGATTCGTTGGTCACGCGCGCCGTGCGATCAGCACCGCGTTCGTTCCGCCGAAGGCGAACGAATTCGACATCACGCAGCGGATATCCTGATCCGTCCGGCCGCGGCCCGGGACGTAATCGAGATCGCAGTCGGGGTCCGGTGCGTCGAGGTTCGCGGTTGGCGGCACAGCGTTGCGATCCATCGCCAGCAGCGCGATTGCGAACTCCAACGCGCCGGCGCCGCCGAGGAGATGGCCGTGCATCGACTTCGTCGAGCTGACGGGAATGTTGTAGGCGCGGTCACCGAAGACTTTCTTGATCGCGCGCGTTTCGGTGACGTCGTTCAGGACCGTCGCGGTGCCGTGCGCATTGATGTAGCCGATCTCGTCCGCGGAGAGCTTCGCGTCCTCGAGTGCCAGCGTCATCGCCATCGCCTGGCCTTCAACCGACGGTTTGGTGATGTGCTGGTGATCGTTGCTGGACCCGTAGCCGATCAATTCGCCGTAGATGCGTGCGCCGCGCCGGATCGCTGCGTCGCGTTCTTCGAGAATGACCATGGCCGCACCTTCGCCGAGAACGAGTCCCGTGCGAGTTTTCGAAAACGGCCGGCAGGCGGTGGAGAAGTTTGCGCGATCGGGCATCGCCAGCACGTGCATCGCTTCCCACGATTTGTAAAACCCGAACGTCAGCGGCGCCTCGGCGCCACCGGCGACCATCACATCCGCGTAGCCATGACGAATCTGGCGGAACGCCTCGCCGATCGACACCGACGACGACGAACAGGCGCAGGAGTAGGTGAGGTCGGGGCCGGCCAATCCATGCTGCATGGCGATGTGTCCCGCGGGCGCGTTGTTCATCACCTTCAACACCGTCAGCGGCTTGACGCGGTCGGGATCGCGAAGCAGCAACTGCGCGAATGTCTCTTCGAGCGCGTTCGCCGTCCCCATGCCGGTGCCGAACGAAACGCCGGCGCGGTTGCGGTTCGCATCGGTGAACTCGATGCCGGCATCCTTCACCGCCATCGACGCCGCGGCGATCGAAAACTGCGTGACGCGGTCGTATTGGTCGGGCCGCTGGACAAACTG
>JBAVBF010000007.1:0-4524 GCA_049586115.1 Thermoanaerobaculia bacterium
GATAACCCGGCGGGTTGCGGTGGCGAAGTCACGCGCTGCGGCTTCAACGCAACCGCCGCCCAATCGGGTTAGCAGGAAGGGGGGTCCTTCGACCGTCCTGCGCTGCTCCGGTTCGCCTACGCGGCTCCGGCGGCTCAGGATGACAGCCTCAGAACAGCGTCAACCGCGGCAAGCCGAACTTCTCCCGGACCAACCTTCGCAAATTCGCTTCCTCGGTACGCGTGCGCGTTTTCGCATCCATCTTCGACGTGTCGCCCAGGGCGACCGCGATATCCGCGCGGATCGCGTCGATCGATGCGGGATCGGCGGCGATGAACGCGTCGACGAGCTCGCGCTCCAGATCGATCAGTCGCTCCTCGATCTTCGGGACGCTTTTCTCCGAGGCCAGCGCGCGAATGCGCGGCGCGAACGGGGCGGCCACGTCCGACGTTTCGAGCTGCGACGCCAGCGCATCGAGCAGCGCCTCGGGGCCGGCTTCCGGACTGACGTCGCCGCCGCCGACGTAGAGGTTCTGCCGGTCCTGCCACAGCTCCTTGATCGAATGGCGGCAGTAGCTGAGGCTTGAGATCACTTTCTTGCGTCCGCTGGCCTCGTTTTTCTCGAAGACGGTGTCGATGGCTTCGATCACGATCGGCAGCGGGACGGCGTCGTCGTACCACTTCTTCATCAGCGCCCAATCCTTCGCGTTGAGGATGAACGGCGTCCCGCGGCGAAGGGCGAAGTGCGCTTCGATTTCCTGAAAGTAGGTTTCGGGTGGTGTATCGGCGGGCACGCTGGAAACGTACCACGCTGCATCAGGTTACAATCCCCGTTTCCCGGTCGTCATACGTATCGATATGGAAGCCATCGCCCCTCGCGCTGAGGTCACGGTTTACTCGCCGCTGTTCTCGCCCTTCCGGCAGCAGTTGCAGGGCAGCGCCGTTTCCATCGGACGTGCTTCCGACTGCTCCATTCCGGTCAAGGACCGCTATCTCTCGCGCAAGCACGCCGAGATCGTGGCCGATCACGGATCGTGGATTCTCAAGGATTGCGGCAGCGCCAACGGGACGTACCTGAACGGCAACCGCGTCGAACGCGATCATGCGCTGCGCACCGGCGATCGCATCCGCCTCGGCGACACCGAGATCGTTTTCGAGACCGCCGAGCACAACACCGACCGCATGCTGGCCGTGGCGGACACCTCGCCGAGCATGACCATCTCCATTCCCGTGAAGGAGATCGAGGAGCCGGAGCGGATCGATACGGGCGGCGATCTGGCCAAGCTCAAAACGCTCAACCTTCTCGCGCGCGAACTGATTGAAGACCGGCCGACCGAGGAGCTGTTCGGATTCATCGTCGATCGGGTGCTCGAACATACGGAGGCGTCGCGCGCCGCTCTCGGACTTCTTGGCGCGGACGGCAAATCGTTCGTCAACGTCGAAGTGCGGCGTCAGGACCGCACCGACACCTCGGAACTTCGCATCAGCCACACCGTGCTCAGCGAAGTGGTCGAGGAGAAAAAAGCGCTGGCGTTCATGGACGTCAGCATGGACGAGAAGCTGAGCCGCGCGCAGTCGATCATCATGCAGGGCATCCGTTCGATTCTCTGCGCGCCGCTGATGATCGGCGACTCCGTGGTCGGCGTTCTCTACGTCGACTATCTCTTCAACCAGCGCAAGATTTCCGAGGATGACGTGCGGCTCGTGGCGCAGATCGCGCGATTCGCGGCGATCAAGCTCGAGACGACGCGGTTGCGCGAGGAAGCGATCCAGAAACGGATCATGGACGAGGAGCTGAAGACCGCGTCGATGATTCAGCGCGGACTGCTGCCGGCGGCGCCGTCGGGCATCGACGGCTACACATTTGCCGGCGCGAACCGTCCCTGCCGCACGGTCAGCGGCGACTACTACGATTTCGTTCGCCGTCCCGATGGACGCATGTACTTCGTCATCGCCGATGTGAGCGGCAAAGGAATCACCGCCGGCTTGATGATGGCTGGACTCCAGGCGTCGTTCCGCATCTTCTGCAAAGGCGATCCGTCGCCGGCCGCGCTGGTGTCACAGCTCAATGACGCGCTGAAAGACACGCTGCCGCAGTCGAAATTCGTGACGCTCTTCCTCGGCCGACTCGATCTGGCGACGGGTGTGATCGAGTACGCGAATGCCGGCCACACGCCGCCGATCTGGGTTCACAGCGATGGCGTCGAGGAGCTCGTCGAAACCGATCTCGTCCTCGGCATCGTGACGCGCGCCGATTTCCGCGAACAGCAACTGCAACTCGCTCCCGGCGACTCGCTCGTCCTCTTTACCGACGGCGTCACCGAGGCCGAAAACGAAGGCGGCGAAGACCTCGGCGGCCTCGAACACGTCGCGCAACGCCTCGCGAAAATGCACGGGACGAGCGCGGACGAGCTCACCGCGGCGATCGAGTCCGAGGTGCTGTCGCACATGGGCGACGCGCCGCTCGCGGACGACGTGACGCTGCTCGTCGTCAGCCGCAATCAAAACCTTTGAACCACAAAGACACAAAGATCACGAAGAGATCTCCTTTGTGTCCTTTGTGCCTTTGTGGTTCAAACGGTTTTTTCCGGGCACATGCGTTCGCAAGCCCGATTTCTCCGTATATAGCCTCAGATGTCCGCCGCCGCTCCGCTTCTGTTCCCGACAAACGACGCGAATCTGCATCGTGCCGCGGCCGGCGATCACGACGCGTTCGGGGCGCTTATTCGCGAGCATCAGGACATGGTCTTCAGCATCGCCTGGCACTTCCTCCACGATCGCGATCGTGCGGAAGAAGTAGCTCAGGAGGTTTTTCTGCAGTTGTATCGGCGGTTGGCAGAGATCGAATCGAGCGCGCATCTCACCTTCTGGTTGCGCCGCGTCGCCGCCAACCGCTGCATCGACGAATCGCGGCGCGGACGCTGGCGCATCGTCACGCTCGATGAAGCGAACGACGTCGCGCGCGATGCGGACGACACCGATCCGCTGCTGACACGAAAACTCGGACAGATGCTGCAGCGTCTGCCCGCGCCGCAGCGGCTGGCCATCACCATGCGTTACCAGGAAGGGCTCGAGCCTTCCGAAATCGGAGCGGTGCTGGACATGCCGCTCAACACCGTCAAGAGCCATCTCCGCCGCGGCCTCGGCGCGCTGCGGGAGTGGCTGGGAGTCAAGCGATGAATTTCGAAGACGGCCTCACGCGTGCACTCGCGCGGAAATCCGCACCGGACGGATTCGCCGATCGCGTTCTAACCCGGATTGCAGCACCGCGGCAGCGGACGTCGTCAACGCTGCGCCGCATCGCCGCAGCCATCGTCATCACCGCGTCGCTCGGCGTTCTGACCGCGCATCAGATCATCGAGCATCGCCGCATCGAAGAAGGAGAGCGCGCCCGCCGCGAGCTCATGACCGCGCTGCATATCGCCAGCGCCAAGATGCGCGTCGCCCAGCGCGCCGTCGTACACGACTGAATCGAAAGGACTGACCATGAAACGCTTTTTGATGAACCTCATCCTCACCCTCGTCGCCGCCATCGCCCTCCCAACCGCCGCCTCGGCGCAGGGAACGCGCCTCAATCTCGATTTTCCCGACCTCGCCGCGAAAGCGAGCGAGACGACCGACGTCACGCTTGACGGCGCCATGCTCCGGCTGGCCGGCAAGTTCCTCTCCAGCAACGACGCCGACGAGCGCGCCGCGAAGGAGATGATCAGCGGCCTGACCGGCATCTACGTCCGCAGCTACGAGTTCGACCACGAAGGCGAATACGACAAGTCGCAGGCCGAGCGCATCCGCCAGCAGCTCGGACCGTCGTGGAAGAAGATCGTGAAGGTCTCCAGCCGCACGAAGGAAGACGTCGACATCTACGCCGACACGCGCGGAGACGCCATCACCGGACTTTTGATCATCTCCGCAGAACCGAAAGAGTTCACCGTCGTAAACATCGTCGGCCCTGTCGATCTGGAGAAGCTGGCCGGGCTGGAAGGGCAGTTCGGCATCCCGCACATCTCCGAGGTCCACAAACATCGGAAGGACGACAAGCATGAATAGTCGGCGCTCGCTGTTTTTGATCGCGATCAGCATCTTCGTCCTCGGCGCCACGCCGGCGCGCGCGAATTTCGACGACATCGTCCGCGCCGTCGAGTCGCGCTACCACGTGCAGCGCACCACCATCCCGCTGTTCGGCCTGGTGCGTTTCGCGCTCTGGGTCGTACATCCCGGCGGCGTGTCGGACGTGCAACTCGCCACGTTCGAGAACGCGCACTTCGACGACATGCAAGGCCTGACCGACATCGTCCGCCGCAATTCCGGCGAGCCGATGCAGCCGCTCGTGCAGACGCGTTCGAATCGAAACGGTGAGACGACGCTGATCTACGCGCGCCCGCTCGGCGGCGACCGCGTCGCGCTGCTCGTCTTCGCCCACGACCGCGAAGACACGACCGTCGTGCGGGTGGTGGTGTCGATGGATAAATTCACCGAGGCAATGAACCATCCGGATCGGGTGGTGGCGGATCTTCGTTAACCAACACAAAGCTCCAACGTCTTGTGC
>JBAVBF010000008.1:0-7185 GCA_049586115.1 Thermoanaerobaculia bacterium
GGGCAAGATCGATCTGATTTTGTCGAACAAGCCGCAGGATCGGCGGCGTCTGATCGAGGAAGCGGCCGGTATCACGAAGTACAAGACCAAGCGCCGCGCCGCGGAGATGAAGCTGGAAGAGACGCAGCAGAACCTGCTGCGCATCGACGACACGCTGGCCGAGGTCACGCGGAATCTGAATTCGCTGAAGCGGCAGGCGGGCAAGGCGCGCCGGCACAAGGAGCTGAGCGAGCAGCTCTCGACCGCGAAGCGCGCGCTGTACAAGGGACGCATCGTGCTGGCGCAGACGGAGCAGTCGGCGGCGGACGAAGGTGTTGCCGCGTCGCAGGCGAGCGAATCAGAGTTGGCCGCGCAACTCGCAACCGATGAAGCGGAGCTTGCCGAGAACCGGACGTCATTGACCGGCAAGTCGTCGCGCGCGTCGCATGTGCGCGAAGAAGTTGCGTCGCTCTCCGGCGACGTCGAGCGCCTCCGCTCGTTCATGGAGCAGTCCGAAACAAACCTCGGCGATCTCGTGCAGCGCAGCGGCAACGCGCAGACGCAGATCGCGCAGTTGGAAAGCGAAGGCGCGGAACAACAGGCGCTGCTCGACGAGCGCGCGCAGGCGTTGGAAGTGGCGCGCGGCGAGCGCAATCAGTTGCGCGAGATTGCGGAACAGGCGGAGCGCGATCGTCAGGAGCGCGCCGACGAAGTGCGCCGTCACGAGAAGGCGCTGACCGATGCCCGCGAGACGTTGATGCGGACGATCGCGCGGATTTCGGACGCGCGCAATCAGGTGCACCAGATCGAAGTCGCCGTCGAAAAATGCGAGTTCTACCTCGGCAAGTTGGGCGAGTCGGCGCGCAAGGCGACGGAAAGCCGCGACGGCGCACGTTCGCTGAGCGCGGAGTGGGACCAGCGGGTTCGCGAAGCCGAGGAGTTGTTGGAGACGACGCGGCAACTCGCGCGCGAAGCGGTCGCGCTGAACGACGAGCTGACGACGCGCCGCGATGGGCTGCGCGAGACGATGGCCGGCGCGCGCGACCGCGTGTCGCAGATGACGTACAAGATCGATTCGCTGCGTACGCTGCTCATTTCTCTCGAATCGCAGGAAGAAGATGTCCGTCGCGCCATCCTCGAGCTGATTCCGAACGCGACGCCGGCCGCCGAGGCTGTGCGGGCGACGGAAGGATTCGAGGCGGCGCTCGATACGCTGCTGCGCGATGTGTCGAAGGCGGTAGTCGTCGACAACGCGCGCGTCGCCATCGATGCGATCGCGCGTCTGCGGCAGCGCGGCGCCGGACGCGGTGCGTTCATCACGCTCGATTACGAAGTGGCCGGCGAAGGCGGGCGGCGCGGCGATGCAAAGTACGCGGTCGTCGGCGAAGGGCCGGTGGCCGATGCGGTTCGGCGCGCGATGCCCGAGGCGTACATCGTCGGCACTCTCGGCGAGGCGCTCGATCGATCGAAGGAGCGGCCGAGCGCGACGTTCGTCACGCTCGAAGGCGACATCGTTCGCGGTCCGCTCGTGATCGGCGGCAAGTCGGAGAACGCCACGCCCGGCGTCTTCTCACTCAAGCGGCAGCTCTCCGATCTGGAAGCACTCCTCGGCACCGAGGAGACGCGCGCCAGCGGCATCGCGGCGGAGTTGCAGATGATCGAAGAGGACCTTCGCGCCGCGGACGACGCGCGCATCCTCGCTGAGGAGCGCGCGCGTGCAGCGGAGCAGGAGTTGCGCGAACGGCGCAGCAATCGCGAGCGCGCCAATCAGGAGCTCGATCGTTTCGAGCGCGACCTCGCGGTGGCGTCGGAAGAGCAGACTCTGTATGACGAAGAAAAGGTCCAGCTCATCGCGCGGAAGAATGCGGCCATCGCCGACCAGCAACAGCTGGAATCGCAGGAAAGCGAGTGTCAGGCTCAGATTCGTGAACATGAAGAGCAGCTGACCGATCTCCGCTCCACGTTCGAGGCGGTGACCGAGGCGGCGTCGAAGGCGCGCGTCGATGTCGAAGCGTCCGCGGGCAACGTGAACGCAATCCAGCGCGAGCACGAGAACCTTTCGCGCATCGTCATCTCCCTCGGCGCGCGCGCGACGCAATTGCAGCAGGAGATCGAGTCGCTGGCTCGCAAGCGGGAGGAGACCGAGGCAGCCGTGGAGCGCTCGCGCGGGCAGCTCGACGAGTCGCTGAAGAAGTTGCACGAGTTGAGCGAAGTTCGTGTCGGTCTTGAAGCCGAGGTGGCCGATCTGCAGGTGCGCGTCGAGGAGTTGGAAACGCGTGCGGTGGCATCGCGCGAGCTGTGGAACACGGCCAAGGATTCGTTGTTCGAATCGGAGCGCCGCCGCGATCGCGCGAAGTCGGCGTTCGATCTCCTGCGCGAACAGATCGCGCTCGACCTGCACGCGGGCATCGACGCCCTGGCCGAGGTCGAGGCGCCTGCCGACGACGATGCTCGCGCGGCTCTCGAAGTCGAGGTCGCGAAACTTTCCGACGGAATCGAGAAGATTGGTCCCGTCAACGTCCTCGCCATCGATGAGCACACGGAACTGGAACAACGCGAGTCGTTCCTGCGCACGCAGCGCGACGATCTCGTGCAGGCGATCGAGTCGCTGCGCGGCACGATCCGCAAGATCAATCTGACCTCGCGCGAATTGTTCCGCGATGCGTTCAACGCGATCAACGAGTACTTCACGGAAATCTTCACGTCGCTCTTCGGCGGCGGCACGGCGCGCATGCAACTGCTCGATGAGGAAGACGTCCTCGAAAGCGGCATCGAGCTGGTGGCGCAGCCGCCTGGCAAAAAGAACCAGTCGATCGCGCTTCTTTCCGGCGGCGAGCGCGCGTTGACCGCGCTGGCGCTCCTCTTCGCGATCTTCCGCTACAAACCGTCGCCGTTCTGCATCCTCGACGAGGTTGACGCCCCGCTCGACGAGATCAACAACGAGCGCTTCGTCCGCCTGGTCCGCGACATGTCGCGCGACACGCAGTTCATCGTGATCACGCACTCGCGCCGCACGATGGAAGCGGCGGATATTTTGTACGGCGTGACGATGGAGGAAGCAGGCTGCTCGCGGTTGGTGTCGGTGAATTTCGCGGAGGTTGAAGCTTAGGTCGCCGGATCGATCCAAAGCGCAGCAAGGGTGATCTCGACGGCTTCGAATGGCTCGGCACGGACGACGTCATCGCCGCCGTAGTTGCCGGCGAGGAACCAACGGTCGCTCTCCAATCGCAGAACCTCCAAGGTCCGAGCGATTGGATCGATCAGCCAGACGTGCCGAACGCCGTGTTGCGCGTAAACCGGTAGCTTTTTGACGCGATCGAAACGCGCTGTGCTTGGCGACTGCACTTCGCAAACCCAGTCAGGGACCACATCGATCGTCGCTGTATCGGGGAGCATCGGGAGACGTTCACGCCGCCATCCTGAGATATCCGGAACCACTGATCGATTTGCGAGCTTCAACTCGGGTTCAACGAGAATCCACCATCCTCCGGGCCCGTTGATTCCGCGATGAAAGGCGTATTGAAGGTCGGCGTTCAGCGAGGAGGTGACGTTCGCGTGCCGAGGTGCAGGCCGCGGCGTAACGAACAACTCGCCATCGATCAACTCGGCGACGAAGTTGTCCGGGACCTTGAGCAAGTCCTCGTACGTCGCTGGTGTCAGTGCCAGTTCCGTCATTCGCGAAATGATACCTCGGCGGTCATTACTGCACAGACCGCGATCGCCGCGAGGATCATCCCGATGCCGGCCGAGGCGACGACGTCGCTAGTCCAGTGGCGGAAGGCCATGACTCGCGAGACCGCTACGGACAGAGCGAGAAGGAAGGCGATGATGCGCATCGTCCGCGACGGCGAGGCGAGCATCAGCACTCCGGCCAGCGCGAAGGCGCCGACGGTGTGGCCGCTGGGGAAGGAGGTCGCGGCGGCGCGGGCGTGTTGGAAGGGGCCGAGCCAGATCTCGGGACGGGTGCGGCCGATCGCGTATTTGACGACCTGGACCGAGATGCCGGCCGCGGCGCCGGCGAGGGCCATCGCGACGCCGTACGCGATCCAACGGCTCGTTCGGTAGACGACGCCGGCGACGAGGAAGAAAAAGATGACCATGGCCGGATTCATGCCGCCGCCGAAGCGATTGGCGATGCGCACTGCATCCTCAACGGGCGACGACTGAATGCGTTCGGCAAACGCGGTGATCGGCGCGTCGGCGAAACGCCAGACGATGGCGACGAAGATGGCAGCGGAGATGGCCGCGATCGCGTCGCTCCTGCGCAGGCGGATCCGCGTCGCGTGCACGAGAGTCCAGATCTCGCGAAAGTCGGACGGCTTGTACGTATCGCTCGGCTGAAGAAGGATCAGGAGAAACAGCCCGGCGATGCACCAGAAGGCTACGTCCCAGGCCGGAGCTTCACGTCCGAGGGAGGAGAGATCGTCGACCGTGAGGTGCGCGTGGCAGCAGAGTTGGTTGACCTCGATCGCCGGCGCCGGCCAGAAGACCGATAGCGCGAGCAACACGACGAACGTTGCGGCGGCGAGGCGGCGTTTAGCGTCGATAGACATAGAACCATTTTCCGATCATGCGGACGGCGTCGACCATCTGGTAGCGATACAGCGACGGCGCGATTTCACCGGCGTGCGCACGCGCCGTCACGATGATCGTGGGCGTGGTCTGCGCCAGCGTGTAGGGCGTGGCGTACATCACCCGTTCGTAGTCGCGCGGCATGTCGCGCGTCCAGAGATACGGCGAGGCGTAGAGCGCGATCTGCTCGGGCGGGACTTGCTGTTTTTTCAGCGCGGCGACCAGCAGGCGCGTCGAGGAGATGTCGTTGATGACCGGCATTAGGGCGACGGCGATGACGATCATCGCGACGATTGGAACGAGTCCGGCGGCGACCGTCGACGTGACCAGCGATCCGCGCATTGCGATCACGAATGCGATGATCGCCGCGACGAAGGTGATGACGCAGAACACTTTCACTGCCTGCAGTTGCAGCAACGCGCCCTCGGGACCTTTAATCATTCGCGGAGTGACGAAGAGTCCCGCGATTCCGACGATGGCCATCAGGCCAATCGATAGCGCATTGCACCAGCGGGCGAGACGCCGGCGTTCCCAGGACGACACGTACTCCGCGATCAGCAGCGCGATCGGCGGGATCATCGCCATCATGTAGACGTCGAGTTTGCTGCTCATCAGCGAGTAGGGGATGAGCACCGCCACGATCCAGTTGATGAGAAATCGGTGCGTGCGCCAGAGCGTGATGACGGCGGCGGCGGCGAGGAAGAACCACGGGAAGAGTGACGCCGGCAGATGGATCACGTAGAACCATGGCGGCGCGTTGTGAACCCACGAGGCGACGGCGCGGCCGACCGTTTGTTTGACGATGACGTCGTGCGTGTAGGCGCGGCCGCCGAGCATCATTGCCGGCACGAGCCAGAGCAGAGGGATCACGATCATCGCCAGAATCGCCGGCGCGTAGTTGCCGCTCGGGATCCGTTTGCGGCGTATCCATTCGAGAATGAAAAGTACGATCGCGATCACCGGCGCCATCGGACCTTTGATCAGGACGGCGATGCCGATGGCGATGGCGGACCAGAGCAGCGCGCGGAAATCGTCGCGATCGAAGAATCGCTCCAGTTGCCAGATGCCGAGAACGATGAAGGCGGTGAAGCTGACGTCCATCCGCGCCGATTGTGCCGAGGTCCAGATCATCAGTGAGGAGCCGCAGATGAACGCGGCCAGCGGTCCGCCGATTTTCCACATCAGCCAGAGCAGGAAGATGAACGCGATCAGCGACGGAAGCACGAAGGCCCACGTTGAATAGACGCCGAGCGGAAACGTGAGCAGATCGATCATCCAGAAGTGGATGGGCGGCTTGTGCGTGAACGGCGTGCCGTTGAGCGTCGGCAGAAAAAAGGCGCCGGTGGCGCGCATCTCGCGGACGACCTGGCCGTATTTGGTTTCATCGCCGACGAAGAGATCGCGCTGGAAGGGGGTGATGAGCGCGGCCGCGATGAGCAGCAGAACGGCGGCGAGGAGAAGACGGCGCGACATCGCGCCGGGATTGTACGAGCAAACAAAAAGGCCGCGGAGCCCGCGGCCTTTGTTGATCAGGTGCGCTCGTCGTTTCCGCTACGCCAACGCGTTCGATGTTTCGTAGGAGCGGATTCGGGCGGCCATCTGGTCCTTCAACTGGAGTTTTCGCTTCTTCAACGTTTTCTCTTCGAGCTCTTCATCGATGGAGACCTCGTTCTTCGTTGTGAGCTCGCCGAGGCGCGACTCGCACGCGTGGTGCTCGTCGAGCATCTTGCGAAACTCGTCGTCTTCGGTGCTGAGAGTCCGTTGAATGTCAGCGATTTGATTCGACATCCTCTATCCTCCTTCGAAGTACCTTCGCGCGAAATTGTAGCACTCCGCCTGCCAGCTTTCGACCACGCTAAGTTGCGCGTTTGCAGCTGGTTGAGGCCGGGCCGCGAGGTTCCTTTCCATCGGCTTCGCCTTTGCACTACCATCGCGCCAATGCGGAAAATGCCATGGGCGCCCGAGGGCTGGCTGTTCCTGATTCCCGTTCTGATCCTCACGGCGCTGGCGTTGCTCCTCCAGTACACCGTCGCTGCGATCGTTCTCGGGTTGCTCGCGCTGTTCCTGATTAATTTTTTCCGCGATCCGCGCCGCACCGGCTCCGAACATCACGTCGACGTCCTCTCTCCCGCCGACGGCACCGTCGTCGCGATCAAAGATGTTGCGGACGGAGACATCTGGCCGGGCCTGACCAAGCAAGTCAGCATCTTCATGTCCGTCTTCGACGTGCACGTGAATCGCGCGCCGATCACTGGGAAGATCATTCACTACCGTTACAACCCGGGGAAGAAGATCGCCGCGTTCGCGGAAAAGTCGTCGACGGAGAACGAGCAGAATCTGATCGTCGTCGAAGATCCGCACGGCGCGAAACTGGCGTTCAAACAGATCGCCGGTCTGCTCGCGCGGCGCATCGTGTTCGACAAAAAAGAGGGCGATGAGGTCGTGCGCGGCGAACGGGTCGGCATGATCAAGTTCGGCTCGCGCGTGGACATGTTCTTCCCCGCCGACGCGGTCATCAAAGTCGGGATGCGCGACAAAGTGAAGGTCGGCCTGACCATCGTGGCCGAGCTCGGAGTGAAGTGATGCAGCGGCCGGACGTCCGCAAGAACCTCCGCCGCGGCGTCTATATCGTGC
>JBAVBF010000009.1:0-10099 GCA_049586115.1 Thermoanaerobaculia bacterium
AAGATCGGCAGCAGCGCGACCGCGCCGCCGAAGAGGACCGAGAAAAGATCGAGCGTCATCGCCGCGAGCAGAATCTTTTGTCCGAGGAGGAAGCGGATTCCGATGCGCAGACTCTCGCCGATCGGAATCGCTTCGCCCTGCTGCGGCCGCGCATCGTGCGCGATCAGCCAGAGCGCGCCGAGCGAGAGCGTCATCATCACCGTCACGACGCTGTACGCCGCCGCAGCGCCGGCGAAGCCGTAAATCAATCCGCCGATCGCCGGTCCGAGGACGGCCGCGAATTGCCACGTCGAGCTTCGCCACGCCACCGCATTTGCGAACAGATCACGCGTCACGACCTCGGCCGACAACGCCGTGAACGCCGGCCGGATGAAACTTCGCGCGATACCGCTGAGAAAGATGACGAGGTAGATCGGCCAGACGTGTCCCTTGCCGATCATGCCGCTGGTGGTGAAAAGCAGCAGCGCGATCGCGGAGAGCAGCATCGCGAAGGTGCCGGCGATGGCGATCGGACGCCGCGGCAATCGATCGGCGACATGTCCCGCATACAACGCCACCGCAATGAACGGCAGCGCCTCGGCCAGTCCGATCATCCCGAGAGCGAGCGGATCGCGCGTGGCCTCGAACACCTGCCAGCCGACGACGACGATCTGCGCCTCGCGCGCGACGGTGGAAGTTGCGTAGCCGAGGATCAGCCAGAGAAAGTTTCTGACGCGCAGCGCGGCGTACGGATCGTGCGTGGCCAACGGTTCGGGAGGTTACCATCGCGCGAAATGACGTTCACGAAGACGCACGTCGCGTACGCGCTGCTGATCGTCTGCGCATCGGCGCGGCTGCTGTTGCAGATGGCCGCGCTTCCGCCGTACGCGGGACTGGACGAGGTCTACCACGTGGCACGGCTGGCGTTCGTGCGCGCGGAACATCGCAATCCGACGACGACGGAGCCGTCGATCCCGCCGTACCTGATGCGCAGCATCGCCGCAGCCCGGAACGCAGGCGTCCCGCGCCTGCGTCGTGTTGATGCCGCGATGCCTGCGATGGGAGAAGCGGGCGAGCAATGGCCCAAGATCGTGTCGCGCCAGACGGTTCTTATCGATCGCGTTCTGACGACCACCGACCTCAAACCGTACGCCGTCAAAAATTACGAAGCGCAGCAGACCAGCAGCTACTACTCGCTCGCCGCGCGGCTCGTACCGATGCGCAGCGCACTCTTCGAACTGCGAGCCTGGCGCGCGATGTCGCTGCTCTTCGCGCTGATCACCGTCTTCGCCACGGCCGAAATCGGACGGCGCTGGTTCGGACCGATCGGCATCCTCGGCGGCGCGATTCTCGTCTCGCTGCCGACGTGGGAAACGCTGGTGATGCGCGCGGGCAACGATGCCTTCGCCTGCATGCTCGTGGCAATCGCGGTGCTGATCAGCGTGCTTGGCTCGCGGCGTCCGCTGGCGATCGTCGCCGAGGCGTTGATGTGGGGTCTGGCGCTCAACGCGAAGATGTACACGTGGCCGTTGCTGATCATTTTGCCGCTGCTGTGGCGGCGTCAGCGCGCTGCGAAATCGCGCGCGATTGCGGTGACGATCATTGCGGCGATCGCAATCCTGCTCACGTTTGCCGAGCTGTCGTCGCGAACGCGCAATCCGCTCGGGGTCGTTGCGTTCGATCGGCCGGGCGGCGTTGTGTATGACGCGAAGGTAAACGTCAGCGAGATCGTTCGCGTGACGATTGCGTCGTTCGCGTGGACGTCGGGACAACATAACGATGCGTTGCGTCCGATTGCGATTGGGCTTTACCTCGGTCCGATACTTTTCATCCTGCTATTGGCGGTTCGGCAGCGGGACGCCGCCGGGCCAGCCGGCGTGACGCCAGCGTTCCTGGCGCTTGGTGCGTTTGCGCTCGCGCAGACATACAACGTCGTCGCGTGCGTGCTCGCAAACCGCGGCGGCAATCCAATTCCGATCGGCGGCAAGGAGGGTTGGTACTGGTATGTCCTCGCGCCGCTCATCATCCCCGCGTTGCTCGTGCCCGCGCTCGCACGCTGGCGCGCCGCGGCGTGGTGGATCGTGCTTTGGGACATCGTCATCACCGAGGGCGCGCTGTTTCACGACTTCGCCGGGATGACGTCGCCCGCGCACGGCTCGATTCTCTTTCGCTGGGGTCCGCTGCACGCTCCGTTCACCGCGCACCTCGACAGCATCGGAGTTGGTCCGCTTGCGGCCTGGACGACCGCGATTCGCGTCGTCCATCTCCTCGCGTTCTTCGGCTTAGAATCGTTTTTGCAACACATGAGGCTGAATGACCGAAACCTTGACACTGCCGGCGCGGTCTGACGCGCGCAACTCCGAACGCATCCCGGTGGCCGTCCTCGGCGCGACCGGTTCCGTCGGCCAGCGTTTCGTGCAGCTTCTCGAATCGCATCCCTGGTTTCGACTGCACGAGGTCGTGGCCTCGGAACGCAGCGCCGGACGTTCGTACGGCGACGCCGCAGATTGGCGTCTCGATACGCTGCTCCCAACCTCGGCATCCGAGCTCGAAGTGAAGCCGCTCGGCGCGGATCTCGAATCGCGTCTGGTCTTCTCCGGACTCGACTCCTCCGTCGCCGGCGAAGCCGAGGACGATTACGCGAATCGCGGATGCGTCGTCGTCTCGAATTCGCGCAATCACCGCATGGACGCCGACGTGCCGCTGCTGATTCCCGAGATCAACGCCGACCACCTCGGAGCGATCGACCGCCAACGAAAACGACGCGGCGGCAACGGCTACATCGTCACGAATCCGAATTGCTCCACGATCGGATTGGCCATGGCCATCGCTCCGATCGAGCGCCGCTTCGGCATCGACCAGCTCCACGTCACCACGATGCAGGCCATCTCCGGGGCCGGCTACGCGGGCGTGCCGTCGTACGCGATTCTCGACAACGTCATTCCGTTCATCGGCGGCGGCGAAGAAGAAAAGATCGAGACCGAACCGCGCAAGATCCTCGGGCGCTGGGACGCCGATCGCTTCACCGACGCGCCGTTTCGCATCTCCGCGCAGGTGAATCGCGTGGCGACGATCGACGGTCATCTGATGACGATCTCGCTCAAGCTTCGCGACGGCGCCATCGACCTCGACGCCATTCGCGACGCGATTCGCAACTTCACCGGCGAGCCGCAGCGACTGAATCTCCCCTCGGCACCGAAACAGCCGATTCACTACGCCTCGGAGCAAGACCGCCCGCAGCCGCGCCTCGACCGCGACCGCGAGCACGGCATGGCCGTCACCGTCGGCCGCCTTCGCCCCTGTCCGCTCCTCGATATCCGCATGGTTGCCCTCGTCCACAACACCATCCGCGGCGCCGCCGGAGCAGCGCTGCTGAATGCGGAGCTGTTGGGCGCGAAGGGGATGTTGTGATGCGGACCGAATCACAATGCACAGACAAGAGTGTCTGTGCAGACTGTTGTGGCACAGACACTCTTGTCTGTGCGGTTTCAGAACAATGATCGTCATCAAATTCGGCGGCACCTCGGTCGGCGATGCCGAGCGCGTTGCGAATGCGATCGATATCGTCGCCGAGCGGCGCGAGTTGAATCCGATCGTGGTCGTCTCCGCGCTGTCCGGCGTCACGAACGATCTCGTCGCTGCCACCGAGGCCGCGTGCGCGGGTGATGGCGATCGCGTGAATGCCATCGTCGATCGCGTGCGGCAGCGTCATGAAGACGTGGCCATGCGGCTGGTGCAGCAGAAGTTCGATTTCTTTGAAACGTTCGTCAAGCGGCTCGACAAGCAGATCGAAGAGATCCACACGATCCTCCGCGGCATCACGCTGCTGCGCGAGGTCACGGCGCGTGCGCACGACAAGATCGTATCGATCGGCGAGAAGCTGTCGTCGGTGCTCTTCGCGTATTCGATGATGATGCGCGCGTTGCCCGGCGAGCACGTCGAGTCCGAGGACGTGATCTGGACGAACGACCATTTCGGCGGTGCCACGCCGCGGATGGATCTGACGTCCGAGGCGGCAAGAAAAACGCTGCTGCCGATCGTCGAGCGGAATCACATCCCCGTCCTCGGTGGCTTCATCGGACGGACGGTGGACGGCGCCACGACCACGCTGGGCCGCAACGGTTCCGACTACAGCGCCGCGATCGTCGCGGCAGCGGTTGGTGCGTCCGAAGTGCAGATCTGGACCGACGTCGACGGCTTGCTGACATGCGATCCGCGTTTCGTGCCGTCCGCGCGCGTCATCGATCACCTGTCGCACGAAGAAGCTGCGGAGCTGGCGTCGTTCGGCGCGAAGCTCCATCCGCGCACGCTGGAACCGGCCATCGAAGCGGGCATCCCTGTGCGCGTGCTCAACACGCACAATCCCGCGTCGCCTGGAACGCTCATCACGCGCGAGGGGACGGAGCGTTCGCGCGGGCCGCGATCGGTTGCTCGGAAGCGGAACGTGACCGTCGTGCACATGACTTCGAACAAGATGCTTGGCGCGCACGGCTTCCTGGCGAAGCTCTTTCACGTTTTCGAAGAGCTGGAGATTTCGGTCGATCTGATTGCGACGTCCGAGGTTTCGGTTTCGGTGACCGTGGACGAGCAACATGACCTCGATGAGCTGAAGGCGCGGCTCACTGGCGTCGCGGACGTCGAAGTCATCAACGGGCAGTGCATCATCGCCATCGTCGGACGAAATCTTCTGGCCGATGCGATGGTCGGTGCGCGCGTGTTCGAAGCGATGCGCGGTGTGCCGATGCAGATGCTTTCGCTCGGCCGCTCGGGACTGAATCTCAGCATCGTCATCGACGACGCCGATTCCGACAGCGCCATCCAGCGCATTCACGCGGCGCTGTTCGAGCAGGCGGTGGCAGTGTGAAGATCGCCATCCACGGCTACGGCAAGATGGGGCAGACCATCGAGAAAGTTGCGCGCGAGTCGGGCCACGAAGTGGTCTGCATCCTCGATGTCGGCGGCGAGGAGCCGCTGCGCGACGCCGAGGTCATGATCGATTTCTCGCATGCGGGCGCGCTCGACGACACGCTGGCGCGGGCGTGCGACAACAAATTGAATCTCGTCATCGGTACGACCGGTTGGAACGATCGGTTGGCCGAGGTGCAGCAACGCGTGGAAAACGCCGGCATCGCGTGCGTGTACGCGTCGAATTTTTCGCCTGGCGCGAACGTCGTCTTCGCGCTGGCGCAGCGGGCAGGGGAGCTGGTTGCACGATTTCCGCAGTACGCGGCGGGCATGGAAGAGCGGCATCACTCGCAGAAGCTCGACGCGCCGAGCGGCACCGCGTTGCGCATCGCCGCGGCGGCGAAAACGGGGAGCGATGGCAAGCTCGATCCGCCGATCGTTTCGTCGCGCGTCGGCGCGGAGTTCGGACTGCACACGCTCTTCTTCGATTCGCCCGACGACCTCATCGAAATCTCGCATCGCGCCCGCGGCCGCGAAGGCTTCGCGCGCGGCGCGGTCATGGCCGCCGCCTTGCTGCGCGGCCGCAAAGGATTGTTTCGCTTCGAAGAGCTGGTGATGTCATGACGAAGTTCAAAGGCCTCGGCACCGCGCTCATCACGCCATTTACGGACTCCGGCGCGCTCGATGAATCGGCACTCGAACGCTTCGTCGATTTTCAGATCGACGGCGGCGTCGATTTTCTCGTCCCCTGCGGCACGACCGGTGAAAATCCGGCGCTGACCGCGGATGAGCATCGTCGCGTCGTCGAGATCGTCGTCCGCCGCGCGAACGGACGTGTTGCCGTCCTCGCCGGAGCCGGCAGCAACTCGACGCCGCGCGCGATCGAACTGGCCGAACAGGCCATCGACATCGGCGCCGATGGTGTCCTCACGATCACGCCGTACTACAACAAGCCGACGCCGGACGGACTAGGGCGCCATTTCGGTCTTCAGGCCGAGGCCATCGAGAAAAAGAAATCCGGCTTCCCGATGATCATGTACAACGTCCCCGGCCGCACCGGCGTGAACATGACCGCGGAAACCACGCTGCGCATGGCCGCCGAAATCCCGAACATCATCGGCGTCAAGGAAGCGTCGGCGAACCTCGAGCAGATCATGACGGTGATCCGCGATCGCGCCGACGGCTTCCTCGTGCTCAGCGGCGACGACGCCTGGACGCTGCCGCTCATCGCCGCTGGCGCCGACGGCCTTGTCTCCGTGGCATCGAACGAAATCCCGCAGTTGATGGCGGACCTCGTTGACGCTGCACTTCGCAATGATTTCGCCGCCGCGCGCGCTGTCCACTACCGCGTGCTTCCGTTGCTGACCGGCAATTTCATCGAGTCGAATCCCGGGCCCGTCAAGTTCGTCTGCAAACTCCTCGGCATCATCGACAGCGACACCGTCCGCTCGCCGCTCGCGGCGATCACGGATGCGAATCACAAGAAGCTCGAAGCGATTCTGAAAGAGTGCGGACTGTCGTGATGGCCGATTCGATTCAGGAACGACTCGCGGCGATCACGAGCTCCACCGACCGGTGGCAAGCCGTCAAGACCATCGGCGATTTTCTTGCGGAGCTGGAGCGCGGCGCGATCCGCTCGGCCACGCGCGACGGCGACGGCGTCTGGCACGCGCAGCCGTGGGTGAAGCAGGGAATCCTCACCGCGTTTCGGATCGGCGTGATCACCGAGGCGGGGTCGGGCGCGCTGACGTTCATCGACAAAGACACGATGCCGACGCGGCGGTTTCGCGTCGACGACGGCGTGCGCATCGTGCCCGGCGGTTCGTCGGTGCGGCGCGGTGCATACGTCGCGAAAGGCGTGGTGATGATGCCGCCCGCGTACGTCAACGTAGGCGCATACGTCGATGAAGACACGATGATTGATTCGCACGCGCTGGTCGGCTCGTGCGCACAGATCGGAAAGCGCGTGCACCTTTCCGCGGCCGCGCAGGTCGGCGGCGTGCTCGAACCGGTCGGCGGACTGCCGGTCATCATCGAAGACGACGTCATCGTCGGCGGCAACTGCGGCATTTACGAAGGGACGATCGTCCGCGGCCGCGCCGTGATCGGAGCCGGAGTCGTGCTGACCGGATCGACGCCCGTCTACGACACCGTTCGCGGCCAGATTTATCGCCGCACGGCGGATCGTCCGCTCGAAATCCCGTACGGCGCAGTGGTCATCCCAGGTTCGCGTCCGATGAAAGGGGAGTTCGCCGAGGAGCACGCGCTGCATGTCTACACGCCGGTAATCGTGAAGTACCGCGACGAGAAAACCGACAGCGCGACGGCGCTCGAGGATGCATTGCGGTGATGCAGCCGGGCCAGCCGGCGAGACGCCAGCGTTCCGGCCGCGAGGTGATCTGACGTGACTCCCGCCAAGCGCTTCGAAAACATCGAGCTCTCCCTCATCCGCCAGATCAACGCGCTCGCCACGCCGCTGAGCGTCAACCTCGGCATCGGCGAGCCGAACATCGAGCCGGATGAGAATCTGCGCAAGCTCGCCGTCGACGCCGCGGCGACCGGTTCGTGGCACTACACGCCGAATCCGGGGACGCTTTCGCTGCGCAAGCTCATCGCCGGCGACAGTGGCTTCGAACTGCACGAAGTCTGCGTCACCGCCGGCACCGAGGAAGCGCTCTTCTCGATTTTCCAGGCCTATGTCGATCCCGGCGATGAAGTGCTCGTTCCGAATCCCGGCTTCCTCGCGTACGCCACGCTCGCGCGCATCGCCGGCGCGACGGCGGTGACCTACGACCTCGAGCCCAGCGATTGGTGCGTCGACGTCGATGCTCTGCGGAAGAAGATCAGTGCGAAGACGAAGCTGATCGTCGTCAACTCACCGTCGAATCCGCTCGGCAGCGTGATCGATTCGGAGACCCTGCAAGCGATCGCGAACCTCGGCCCGCTCGTCGTCAGCGACGAGGTGTACTCGGAAATCTGGTACGACGCGCCGCCGCCGTCGATGCTCGGAATGTCCGGCAACGTCATCGTCGTCGGCGGCATGTCGAAGAGCCACGCCATGACCGGACTTCGCCTCGGCTGGGCCATCGCCGCCGAGGACGTGATGAAGCCGATCGTGACCGCGCATCAGTACATCGCCACGTGCGCCTCGGCCTTTTCGCAGTCGCTGGCGGAGTCGATTTTCATGCATCCCGGCTTCAATCGGCCATGGCTCGAAACTATCCGGGCGCAGTTCCGCGAGCAGCGCGACAAGGCGCTGGAAGCGATCGAACGCGAGCTCGAAGTCACCATCCCGCCGCCGGCCGGCGCGTTCTACGCGTTCGTACCGGTGCCCGCGTGCGACAGCGTCACCTTCGCGAAAACACTCGCCACAGACGCCGCGGTCCTCGTGATCCCGGGCGTCGCATTCGGCTCGCTCGGCGAAGGCTTCATCCGCATTTCGTACGCCGCGAAGCTCGACGACATCAGCTACGGCATTGGACAGATCGGCCGCTGGCTGCGCGCTTCAGGCCGATGAAAATCAACAGCGCCCGAAACTTGCAACGGCATCGCCGAGGATTCAGTACCATTCGCGCCGCCATGAAGTTGAAGTCGAAACCCGACAACGAAAAACTGCCGGTACCGCCGCCGAAAGACTCGGTGGCCGCGTCGGAGATTTCTCTTTATCGCAACGTCCTCAAGATCAAGAAAGAGCACGACCTCGAAGACCTCGGCATCTCGTTCTGGGACGCGCAGACGACGATTCAATGGTCGTTCAACGCCGATCACTACTTCCACGCCGCGTCGACGATGAAACTGGCGGTCCTCCTCGGCGTTTTTCGCGAGATCGACCGCGGCGAGCTGGCTCTCGACTCGCCCGTGCACGTCCGCAACCGTTTCACCAGCATCGTCAACCAGGAGCCGTTCATGCTCGACCTCGGCCGCGACGCCGATCCCGACGTCTACGGCCACCTCGGCAAGACGCTGACGGTCAAAGAGCTGGCCTACTGGATGATCACGAAGTCGAGCAATCTGGCCACGAACCTGCTCGTCGACGTCATCGGCATCGAGACGATTCAGTTCGCGCTCGATGAGCTCGACATCGACGGCGTTCGCGTGCTGCGCGGCGTCGAAGACCAGGCCGCATTCGCTGCTGGCCTGAACAACGAAGTGACGGCGAATGGCCTCTTGAAAATGCTGCGCGTCATCGCCGACGGCAAGGCGTTTTCCGAGGAAGCGTGCAAACAGATGCTGGAGATCATGCTCGAGCAGCAATACCGCAGCGGCATCCCGGCGGGTCTTCCGAAGGCCGCGAGAGTTGCACACAAAACGGGCAACATATCGACCGTCCATCACGACGCCGGCATCGTTTTCCTGGAAGGGCGCAAGCCGTACGTACTGGTGATCCTCACGCAGTTCGGAGCGGACAAAGCGCGCGGCACCGCCGTCGCCGACGTCTCGCGCGACATCTACAACACGCTGGCCGGGCTGACGTATGAGTGATCAGGTTTCGATCAAAGTTGTCGACGCCTTCGATCTCGATGACGAGTTGCGGTCGCTGCTCAAACCGGGAGAGATGATGCGCGACAGCGAGGGACGGCGCCATCGTCTTCCGCGCTATTTTTACGAGATTCCCGACCGCGACGCAGCAGTGGGCATTCGCCTGTCGCAGCATTTCGGTCTGAACGAATTTGTCCTCACCGATCTGAAGGAAGCGCCGCGGCTGCAGCAGTTTCCGCGCTACGTTCCCTGCGCGGTGCGCGTGCTGGCTTTCTACCTCGAGCAGTTCCGCCGCGAGGTCGGCGCCTCGGTCCACATCGCCGTCAACGGCGCGTATCGCTCGCCGTCGCACAAACTCTCGCAGACCGCGACGCCGCACATGTGGGCGACCGCCGCCGACGTCTATCGCATCGGCACGACCATCCTTCGCGGCAAAGAGTCGATCGAAAAGTACAACGGGATCGCCGAGGATCTGAGCGACGACATTCACGTGCTGCCGTACGGCCACGTGACCGGCCTCAATGCCGACGATCACGTCCACATCGACCTCGGATACATCACCGTGATCCCGCGCGAGATCAGCGAAGACCGGATGGAAGTGCCACAGGAAAACCGCCCCCGATTCGCGTTCGAAGAGCGGCGGCGGCGCGAGCGGCGGAACGTGCCGGCGGAGACGGAGGGGTAGCTGTTGTCAACGCTGTCATCCTGAGCCGCCGCAGGACGGTCGAAGGACCCC
>JBAVBF010000010.1:0-7637 GCA_049586115.1 Thermoanaerobaculia bacterium
CCGCGACTCCGCGTGAACTACTTTGCGGCCCGTCGCGGCGGATGTTGCTCGAACGGCGGCAGCTCGGCGGCGGGCGCGGGCGGTTCGAAGTCGGCGAGGGCGAGCTTGGGGCCCGTTGTGACGATCGCGCCGAGGTCGATGCCGACTTCTTTCCAGGCCTCGATCACCGAGCGCGCCGGCTCGCTGTTTGCGCCATAGCGTTTGGACGCAGCGGCGGCCGTCGCGCGGGCGCAGTCGCGGAAGGTGGCCTTCGGTTTGAGGAGCGTCGTCAGCGCGTCGTACCAGATTTGGCCGGCGACGCTCCACGCCTTGCCGCCGAGGAGAGTGGCGGCGAGGTAGAAGGCATGGTTGGGGATGCCGGAGTTCACGTGGACGCCGCCGTTATCGGAGGTCATCGTCTGGTAGTTCCGCATGTGCGCCGGCTGCGGATCGTTGCCGAGGAGTTTGTCGTCGTAGGCGGTTCCGGGGGCTTTCATCGAACGGACGGCGGTGCCGTGGACTGCCTTCGTGAAGATGCCGGCGCCGATCAGCCAATCAGACTTTGCGGCGGTCTGCTTGAGTGCGTACTGCTTCACGAGGATGCCGAAGACGTCGGAGAAATGTTCGTTGAGCGCGCCGGACTGGTCCTGGTAGACGAGAGCGGCGGTGTGCTGCGTGACGCCGTGCGTCAGTTCGTGGCCGATGATGTCGAGCGAGCCGGTGAAGCCGTTGAACAACTTCCCGTCGCCGTCGCCGTAGATCATCTGCTTCCCGTTCCACAGCGCGTTCGTGTAATTGAGGCCGTAGTGGATGGAGGAGTCGAGAGGGAGACCGCGTCCGTCGACGGAGTTGCGGCCGTAGATCTTCGAATAGAAGTCGTAGGTGATTCCGGCGCCGTCGTACGCTTCGCCGGCTGCGACGTCAGCGACCGGCTTCGCTCCTTCGGCGCGCAGCAGTTTTCCGGGAAGCGTCGTCTTTCGCTGCGCGTCGTAAATGGTCCGGCGTAATCCTGACGCGAGAAAACCTTCGTTCGCGTTTCCGATCGCAATGCGCGCGCCGCGAAACTGCGCCGACGTTTCCAGCGCGACGTGGCAGCGCTCGCGTAGATCCGGATCGTCCGTCTTCTCCGCGATCGACCGGAGGATGTGCGGCGGAAGAAAGCCACAGACCGCGTGCGTACCTCGGCTCAATCGGAAGACCTCCTTGTCGCGTGGATTCCGATAAGGTACCGCCGCGTCACGCCGCCCGCAACCTTACTTCCTCAATACCTCCTCGATGGCTGCAAGCGCGCGGGGGTCGTGTTTCTGGCCGAGCCAGAAGGCCGCCTTCTTGCGCACGTTCCGGTCGCGATGCGTGTTCATCAATTCGATGAGCATCGGGATGCCCTGATCGTCGGGCAATTGCGAAACGGCGAAGACCGCTTTCTCGCGCACGCCGGCGTCGGGATCATCGTCGAGCGCTTCGCGAACGGCGCCTGCGGCTTTCTTCCCGGCCTGCTGCGACAACCAGAACAGCGCCTGGCCGCGAACGTGCGCGGCCGGATCGTGTCTGGCGAGATTAATCAGCTCATCGATCGCGCCCGGCTCTTTCGATTGCGACAGCGCGAAGACGGCTTTCTCCCGCAGATGCGGTGACGCCGATTGCGAATGCGCGATCGACAGCACATCTTCGTAGCCGCGGCGGCCGCGCGTCTGGCCGAGCCAGAAGGCGGCGTGGGCGGGCGTTTCGTCGGACTCGCTCGTCGAACGCAGCAGGCGCTCCAGCTCCGTCGTCGCGGTGGGATCGGAGTGAAGAGCGAGTGTACCCATGAGGTAGTCGGAATGATGGCCCGGACTGCTGAGAATCGACGCGAGCAGCGCGACGCTCTTGCGCGGATCGACTCCTTCGATCCAGGTGACGCCGGCGCCGCTGGCGTCGAGGACGCACTCCATCGAATAGCTCCGTGCGCGTTCGATCTCGCCATTTACGACGCTGTAGAGAACCGCGAAAAGACCCGAACCGGCCGGATGGAGCTCGTCGCGGTCGTCGTTCGAGAAGAAGTTCCCTTCGCGATCGAGCGTGCACGTGCCGCCGGAACGGAACTCGCCGAAATTCTGGAAGCAGCACATGACGTGCTCGCCTTCGATCTCCGGCACGGCGTAGCCAACGTACTTTGTTCGCGAACCTCGAATCTGCGCGCCGAGGTCGGACGACGCAGCGACGGAGGTAACGGTGCCGTGGACGATGCGCGGATGCTGCGCGAAGGCGGTAGCGGCGAAGAGGACGAGCGCGGCGGCGACGGCGAGCTTTCTCATGCTCGCTTAGACCGCGCCGCCGCGCGGCGGTTAGCTTCGTACCTATTTGTGAGCCCGCCTTGGCGGGCGAGAGAGAGCTTTCTCTCGCCCGTTAAAACGGGCTCCAAAACATCTCACGACACAAACCCCCAGCTAAAGCTGGGGGCTACGGTTCTTACGCGCGGCTACGCCGCCGGGGGCTTTGGTGCCGTCATACAGGCTGGCTAGGCGACCGGATAGATCGCGTCATTCAGCGGTCCCTTCGCGAGCGCGTCCAACCGCGCCGCGTGCGGCTGGAGCGGCTTCGGACGGTACTGGCCGTCGACGGCGCCGTCGCGCCAGCGTTCGACGATCGATTTGTGAAAGTACTCGGTGCCGAACTTCGTCCCGCCGACGGTGCGATCCGCGCCGCTGAACACGTAGATCGCCGACTTCGAGTTGTGTACCTTCTGCTTGTAATTCGGGCTCGTCGGCAATTTGGCGACGACACCGGCATCGACTTCCAGGCCGGCAGTTTTCGCGGATTCCATCATCCAGTCGAGGGCGAGGTCGGAGAGGCCCTGTTCGGGATAGCCGCCGCCGACGTCGCTGTGCGCGCCGGCAAACCACACTTGTTGCACGGTCTGGTCAATATTGGGCTTCGTCTCCCAGAGCGTGGGGAGAAACGGATGGCGATGCTCGTCGACGGCCAACGCATGAAACGCGAACTTGACGACGTGGCTGAGGCCTGTGTCCATGAACTGAAACTTCTTCTGATTCGCCGAGCCGAACGCACGCAACGGGATGCCGAGGGCGCCGACGGTGTCCCACACGCCGATGCATTGGATTGGGGTTTCCGGCTCGATGGCATTCGCCTCCCGGAACTTGACCGCGACCGGATCGGTGGCCGGGATCCCGCTCGCGTACAACGCCCGTGCCTCGGGATATTGGCGAACCGCATCGCGCCGCAGGATGCCGCAGCGGCGGACCATCCCGGCAATGCTCCGAGCCGTGTACGCGCCGCGGCTGAACCCGAAGATGTAGATCCTGTCGCCGCGCTCGTAGTTCGCGATGAGGAAGCGATAGGTATCGTTGATGTTCGCTGTCAGCCCATCGCCGAACGCGCCGCCTCCGATTCGATCCGCGAGGTTGCCGGTCCCGACGCCCTGATCGTAATAGACGATCTGATGCTCGCCGTTTTTCGTCCTCTTGCACAGCCGGCAGGCGATCTTGAGGACGTTCGTGACGCACAACTCTTCGACTTCGACGCCCTTGACCATGACCTTCTTCTTTTCCTGGTCGGCGCTGTTCCAGGTTCCGTCGCAACAGATCACGATGCTTGATGGCATATGTATGGCTCCTCACACTAAGAGTGATCCGAGACGCCTCAATGTTACAATCCGCCGTTCCATGCGAACGTCATCGACGACCGCCACTACGCGAACGACGGAGACGCCTCCTCCGCCCTGTCGATGATCTGAACTCGAAATGAACATGCGACAGGGCCGAGCAATCGGCCCTGTTTGATTTTGGAGAGAACGATGCACGTCGAATTACCAGACGGATCAAAACGAGAAGTTCCCGACGGCGCCACGCTCGCCGACGTCGCCGCGTCGATCGGACGCGGACTGGCGAAGGCCGCCATCGCCGGCAAGGTGAATGGGAAAGTCGTCGACGTCTATACGCCCGTTTCCGACAACGCGAAGATCGAGATCGTCACGCCGAAGAGCGAGGCCGGACTCGATACGATCCGCCACTCCACCGCCCATCTGATGGCGATGGCGGTGCAGGAACTGTTTCCCGGCACGCAGGTCACCATCGGTCCGGTCATCGACAACGGTTTCTTCTACGACTTCGGCACCGATCGGCCGTTCACCGATGAGGATCTACGACGCATCGAAGAAAAGATGACCGAGATCGTGAAACGCGATCTCCCTGTCCGCCGCGAGGAATGGAGCCGCGAGCAGGCCATCGACGTCTTCGAAAAACTCGGCGAAAAGTACAAGGTCGAGATCATCAAAGGGATCCCCGGCGACGAGCCGCTGTCGATTTACCGGCAGGGCGAGTGGTTCGATCTCTGCCGTGGGCCTCACGTCCCTTCCACCGGCCGCCTCGGCGCGTTCAAGCTCACCTCGGTCGCCGGCGCGTACTGGCGCGGCGACGAGCGCAACGCGATGCTGCAGCGCATCTACGGCACCGCGTGGGCCGACAAGGACGAGCTCTCCGCGTATCTGACGCGCATCGAAGAGGCGCATGCGCGCGATCACCGCAAGCTCGGCAAGCAGCTCGGCCTCTTCATGTTCTCGAACTTCGCGCCGTCGATGCCGGTCTTCCTGCCGAAGGGCGCCGCCATCTACAACGAGCTGGTCGACTTCGTCCGCAAGTTCTACCTGCGCGACGGCTACAGCGAAGTGGTCACGCCGCTGATCTGGGATACCGAGATCTTCAAGATCTCCGGCCACTACGACAACTACAAAGACAACATGTTCTTTTCCGAGGTGGACGAGCGGGAGTACGGCGTGAAGCCGATGAACTGCCCCGGCCACACCCAGATTTTCGCGATGGAGCGGCGGTCGTATCGCGATCTGCCGATCCGTTACGCCGACTTCGCGCGACTGCATCGCTACGAGCGCTCCGGCGTGACGCACGGCCTGGTGCGCGTCCGCTCGTTCGCGCAGGACGACGCGCATCTGTTCGTGACCGACGATCAGATCGAGAGCGAGATCGACCGCGAGTTGCGCCTGATCAAAGAGATTTACGACATCTTCGACTTCAAGGAAGTCCGCATCGCGCTCTCCACGCGTCCCGAAAAACGGCTCGGCGACGATGCGATGTGGGACAACGCGGAGAGCGCACTCGAAAACGCGCTGAAGAAGAATGGCGTCGCGTACCACATCAATCGCGGCGAGGGCGCGTTCTACGGGCCGAAGCTGGAGTTTCAGGTCACCGACGCCATCGGCCGGCCGTGGCAGCTCGGCACGATCCAGCTCGACTACGCACTGCCGGAGCGCTTCCAGCTCCGCTACATCGGCGCCGACAACGGCGAGCACCAGCCGGTCATGATCCACCGCGCAATACTCGGCTCCATCGAGCGGTTCATCGGCATCATCATCGAACACTTTGCCGGAGCCTTTCCGTTGTGGCTCGCTCCGGTGCAGGCGTCGGTGCTGCCGCTGTCGGAGAAGTTTCTCGACTACGGCTGCGAGACGGCAGCGAAGATTCGCGCGGCCGGCCTGCGCGTCGAGATGGACGATTCGAACGAGAAGCTCGGCGCGAAGATCCGCGACGCGCAGTTGAAGAAGATCCCGTACATGCTGGTGGTCGGTGAGAAGGAAGTGGCGGCGGGAACGGTGTCGGTCCGGAAGCGGACCGGCGGCGAGCAGTTGTCGATGTCGATCGACGAATTCGTGGCCGAGGCCGGGCGGGTCATCGCCGGGCGCTCGTTGACTTTGTAGAGGTTTATTCGTAGATTTCCCGCTTCCGCGTAAACGCTTAACAGGAGGATTTCCGCATTTTCCCACCACGACGAGGATCGCGATTCGACCGGAGACCGGCAGAACCTGAGTCCAGAATCAACGACATGATCCGCGGCATCGCTGAGGTTCGCCTCATCGGATTCGACGGAGCGCAGATCGGCGTTGTCCCGCTGCAGCAGGCGCAGGACATGGCCCGAGAAAAAGACCTCGACCTCGTGGAGATTTCGCCGACGGCGAACCCTCCTGTCTGCAAGGTCATGGATTACGGCAAGTACGTTTTCCAGCAGAAAAAGAAGCAGACCGAGGCCAAGAAGAAACAGAAGGTGATCGTGGTGAAGGAGGTGCAGTTCCGCCCCCGCATCGACGAGCACGATTTCGATTTCAAGAAGAACAACATCGTCCGTTTCCTGCAGCACGGCGACAAGGTCAAAGCGTCGATCCGCTTCCGCGGACGCGAGATGACCCACATGGAGCTCGGCCGGGCCGTGCTCGACCGTCTGCTGAACGAGATCAAGGAGTTCGGCGCTCCCGAAAATGCGCATCCCGACGTTCAGGGAAACCGCATGACGATGGTGATATCGCCGGTGAAGTAGCCGGCACGGCCGGCGGCGTAGGTTGCCCAAGGCTCCGCCACCGAGGCGGTGACGAGGTTCTTGCCGCGCATACCGAGGAATTCATCGCAACTTCAGTAAGTTAGGAGCCAGGCTATGCCGAAAATGAAGACGCATCGGGGAGCCGCCAAGCGGTTCAAGAAGTCGGGAACGGGCAAGATTCAGCGCAATCACGCCTTCCATTCGCACATCCTCACCAAGAAGTCCGCCGGCCGAAAGGCGGAGTTGGGGAAAGAGACTCAGGTCTCGAAGGCGAACGAGAAGACCGTGAAGCGGATGATCCCGTACCTGTAGACGGCTGTCGTCCATCGACGGCCACCAACCCGAGCGAGGCGCGGTAATCACCACTCCTGACCCGCCCGCTCAGAACGATTCAAACGAGGAGACAAGATGCCGAGAGTCAAACGAGGTCCAAAAAGAAAGAACCGCCGCGCGAAGATCCTGAAGCTCGCCAAGGGCTACTGGGGAATGAAGTCGCGCGGTCACCGGATCGCGAAGCAGCAGGTCGAGAAGGGCCTGAACTCCGCGTTCGCCGGCCGCAAAGATCGCAAAGGCGACTTCCGCAAACTGTGGATCGCCCGCATCAACGCCGCCGCCCGCCTGAACGGAATCTCCTATTCGCAGCTGATCGCCGGCCTGAAGGCCTCCGGTTCGCTCGTCGATCGGAAGATTCTCGCCGACATCGCCGTCCGCGATGCCGCAGCGTTCACGGCATTCGCCGAGGCCGCCAAGGGCGCGCTGAATAAACAGCAGCTCCGGACGGCGCTCGACAAAGAGACGTCGGCGAAACGTCCCGCGGCCAAACCAGCCACGGCGTAACGCAATCCCATCGATCCACACCAAACGCGGGCCTCGGCCCGCGTTTTTGTTGCCGAATGAAAATCATCGCCATCTGTGGCAGCCTTCGCGCGCAATCGTCGAACCTGGCGCTGCTGCGCGCCGCCACCAACCTCGGGATCGATGTTCAGATCTACGAGGGATTGGGTTCGCTCCCCCACTTCAATCCCGATGATGACGTCGAAGGCGCGACGCCGCCTGCCGCCGTCGCAGAACTTCGCTCGTTGCTCGCGAACGCCGACGGCATCCTCATCTCCTCCCCTGAATACGCGCACGGCGTTCCCGGCTCGCTGAAGAACGCGCTCGACTGGCTGGTATCGGACGGCGCGCTCGTCGACAAACCGGTCGCGCTGATCAACGCCTCCCCGACCGGCGGCGAGTTCGCGCGCGACGCGCTCGTCGAAACGCTGCGAACGATGAACTGGCGCGTGACCAGCACCTGGTCATCGCCGAAAAAAGTACGCGATGAGAATGTCGATGAT
>JBAVBF010000011.1:0-2213 GCA_049586115.1 Thermoanaerobaculia bacterium
GAGCATTCCCGCGGACAGTAGCAAAGGCGATGCTGAGGCGGGCGCGAGAGGAGCAATCGCCAAAGCGCCGCGCGTTGTCGGCGTCTTCGGCAGAAAGTGTCAGAAAGGTGTGGAGTGGACCTGTAAGCCGAATTTTGTTTCCGCGCCGAAGCGAGGATGAAGATCATTCGTCTGCCACGCGCGTTGCCGCGGTGGTCAAGCAACCTACCCGGAAGCTCATAACGGAGACGGGCGGCTCCATGACTTCCCTATTTGGTCTTGCTCCGCAGGGGGTTTGCCGTGCCGTACCCACTCGCGTGGGACGCGGTGCGCTCTTACCGCACCGTTTCACCCTTACCTCCTCCTCGAACCTTGCGGTGTCGAGGCGATCGGCGGTCTGTTCTCTGTTGCACTTTCCGTCGCGTCGCCGCGCCTGGCCGTTAGCCAGCCTGCTGCCCGTGAGAGTTCGGACTTTCCTCGACGCGTTCGCGCCGCGATCTTCCAGTCCACTCCACACGAGGGAGGGTAACAGTCTCCGGCCGAGGTCATTCCTACTGTCATCCTGAGCCGCCGAAGGCGCTGGAGCGCGAAGCGCGGAACGCCGGAGGACGGTCGAAGGACCCCCAACCTGTCAACCAGGGTGGGAGGGCTTTCTCGAGGCAAGCACGTCGTTCGACCGTCCTACGCTCTTCGGCTGCGCCGAAGAAGCTTCGGCGGCTCAGGATGACAGGGCTAAATCATTCTTGATAAATTGTTGCTGTTTCAGTCGCTTACAATCGATGTCGGCGTGCCGACATCAAAATATATTCCGGTTTTTCGGGTCTGAAAACCACGTCAGCCATTCCTCGCCGGCGATGGTCTCCTCGCCTGCTGGCAGCGTCTCGAGTTCCGTCATGAACGCGGCGGGATTGATCACCTCGACTTGTCTGCGCTGGATGCGTGCGGCCAGTCCACGATCGGCGGTGACCACCTTCCAGCCGCTGCCGGTGGCGACTTTGTTCGCGATCAGATCGTCGGCGGAGCGGGCGCCGCTGAAGATGACGCTTACTCCGCCGAGGTGGCGCCCGAAATGTTCGGGCTCAGTGCCGTCGAAGTAGCAGGCCACCTTCGTCCGTCTTGCGCGCGCAAAGTTGGCGAGCGATCGAATGAGCTGGCGTTTGCTGTCGGCAGCATCGCGCGCGGCGCCGGCGCGGCCGAGGAGGTTGTTGCCGTCGACGACCCAGCTCATGCCCGCACGCGGCGCAGGCGGCGATAGGCGGTGACAAACAGCAACGTCATCACGAACAACATCGGGATGACCACCCAAGGGAGAACGATCACGATGACGGCGTTGACGAACGCGAAACCGTCTTCAAGCAGAGAGAGGAACGGATTGCCGAGGCCTCCCGTCATCAACGTGCTCGCTCCGCGAAGCGTCGCTTTCGTCGCGTGCGATCCGAGCGCGGCGCCGCCGGCGATGATCGAGGCCAGGATCACCGCGCCGTGCGGGATGCGGTCCGAGACGGCGGCCCACGCCACGAGCGCGCCCGCGGCGGGTCGGATCAGCGTGTGGATGAGATCCCAGACGTGATCGATGGTCGGTACTTTGTCGGCCAGGAACTCGATGAGATAGAGAACGCCGACCACGATCAGAACGGGCGTGGTGGCAAAGAAGCGCGCCATGTCGTCATGAAACATCGCCGGCTGCCAGCGCGCCAGGAGTCCGAAGACGAGCAGCGTCGCGTAGGCGTTAATGCCGGCGCCGAGGCCTAGTCCGGCCGAGGTGAGCAGCGAAGCGACCATTATCGCGGGATTTTGACGGCGACCGGAGCTGACCCGAGCGATGCCGGCAGTTCCTTGGCCGCCGCGTTCGCCTCGGCGCTACTCGCGAAACGGCCCCAGAACACGCGGTAGCAGGGACGGCTGCGATAGCTGGTTCGGACGAACCAGACGTTGGCGCCCCCTTCGTTGATCGCGCGCGTGACCGAGGAGGTTTCGCAGACGAGCTCGAATTGCAGCGTGTAGTTGCCGCCCTTCTGTGCGGCAAAGCCGCTGGCCATGCCGTCGTACTTTGTGCGGGCGGCGTCGGTGGATGGAGCCGTGGAGGCGTTGGTGATCGTCGCGCCGGCGGCGGTGCGTTCGAGATGGGTGGTGCTCGTTGATGCGGGTGCGGGTTTCGGCGCGGCCTTGGGAGGAGCGGCCGCGGCGACGCGTGGCGGAGCGGCGGTTGTGGTTTTCGGTGCCGAGGTGGTTGC
>JBAVBF010000012.1:0-2620 GCA_049586115.1 Thermoanaerobaculia bacterium
CGAGGGCACGGAGCGGAACGCCGAAGGAAGCGAAACGCTCGACAGCGGCGATCGCGTGAAACGGATGCATCACTGGATCGACGCCGTCTGCTCAGCGCGCATCGACGTGTTGAACTCCGAGGGAAAGAAGGTTCTGTCCTACACGGCGAGGGGCGAGGGGACGTCGCCGCGAGCAGTTTCGCTGTCGCCGGACGAACGCGATGTCGCGTTCGAACAAGCCGCGCGTTATGCCGCGGTTAGTGCGGCCGAGGGGATCACGCCGCGGTCGGTGCGCGAGACGATTGAATTAGATGAGAACGCGCCATCATTCGACGACGGCTATTCAATGGTCACGTCGGAGCGTCTCGAAGACGCCCGCGCAATCTGGCAGGCCGCGGCACTTCGTCATCGCAATTCCGCGCCGCTTTACTTCAACCTCGGCGCAGTCTCCGAGGCGATCGGCGATCTGAATGCGGCACGCAACTACTACGAGAAAGCGGCCAGCCTTTCGCCGAAGGAACGCCGCTACACCACCGAGCTGCGGCTCTTTCATCGCCGCAATCTCACCGCAAATGAAAAGGCCGCCCGAAGGCGGCCTTGAAAACGGAGCGGACGGCGATTACGAGTTGATGGTTTTGGCGCTCGTGCCGACGTTGATCTGAATCTGCTTCGGCTTCGCTTCCTCGAGCTTCGGGATCTCGATCTCGAGAATGCCGTCGCGGTAGTTCGCCGCGATCGAATTCGCGTCGACGGTGCGCGGCAGCGAGAACGTGCGGGTGAAGCTGCCGTACGTCCGTTCGATGCGGTGGTAGTTGCGGTCGTCCTTCCGCTCGAACTGGCGCTCGCCGCTGACGGTGAGTAGACCGTCTTCGAAGCTGACTTTGAGATCGCTCTCGTTCATGCCCGGCGCTTCGACGCGGACGAGAATCTTGTCCTTCTCTTCGGCAACGTCAACGGGCGGCGCCCAGGTGCCCGACTTGGCCTCGTCTTCGAGAAAGTTGAAGCGACCGAAGAACGGCTCAAAGAAACGCGCCGAAACGAGGGGATTGGTGGATCGGGTAATGAATGTCATCGTAACCTCTTGGTGATTTATATGAGCACTTCGTACTCAGATCGTCATAAACCTTAGCCGTAAGCGCTCATATTCCCAGCGGAATGTTCGATCGCGATGGATGTTCTAAGAGGCTCATATGACGGCACTTCCGACATCGGCGGCGATGGCCGAGCTCGGCCGCGAGGTTGCCCGGCGACGCACATTCGCGATCATTTCGCACCCCGACGCGGGCAAGACGACGCTGACCGAGAAGCTGCTGCTCTACGGCGGCGCGATCGAAATGGCGGGCGCCGTCCGCGCGCGCAAAGGACAGCGTCACGCGACCTCCGACTGGATGGCGATGGAGCAGACGCGCGGCATTTCGATCACGTCGACGGCGCTGCAGTTCGAGTACGAAGGCTGCTGCCTCAATCTCCTCGACACGCCCGGCCACGAGGATTTCAGCGAAGACACCTACCGCACGCTGGCCGCGACCGACAGCGCGGTGATGGTGCTCGATTCGGCGAAAGGCATCGAGCCGCAGACGCGCAAGCTGTTCGAGGTCTGCCGCATGCGCCAGATCCCGATCATCTGTTTCATCAACAAGCTCGATCATCCCGGCCGCGATCCGTTCGAGCTGCTCAGCGAGATTGAGAAGGAGCTGCACGTCGGTGCCGTGCCGATGAACTGGCCGATCGGCAGCGGTCCAAATTTTCAGGGCGTCTTCGATCTGCGCAAACAGCAGGTGCTCCGTTTCGCGCGCGCCGCGCACGGAGCCTCGGTCGCGGCGGTGACGGTGGGTGGTCTCGACGACCCGATGCTCGAAGACGAGATCGGGCCGACCGCGTGGCAGGAGTTGCGCGAAGCGGCAGAATTGCTGTCCGGCGCCGGCGTCTCATTCAGCAGCGATGCGTTCAATCACGGGCGCGTGATTCCGGTCTACTTCGGCAGCGCGATCAACAATTTTGGGGTCCAGCCGTTTCTCGATGCGTTGCTCGAATTCGCGCCGCCGCCCGCGCCGCGTCTCGCGCATGTGGGCGGCGAGGAGACGATCGTCGAAGCGACCAGCGACACGTTCACCGGCTTCGTCTTCAAGATCCAGGCGAACATGGACAAGCGTCACCGCGACCGGCTCGCATTCATGCGCGTCTGCTCCGGCGTCTTCGAAAAAGACATGCTCGTCCACCACTCGCGGCTGAATCGAGAAGTGCGCATGACCCGTCCGCACCGGCTCTTCGCGCGCGAACGCGAGACGATCGATGTCGCCTATCCCGGCGACGTCATCGGCTTCGTCAATCCCGGCTTGTTTCATATCGGCGATGCGGTGTCGTCCGGAGCGCCCGTCGAGTTCGCGCCGATCCCGCGCTTCGCGCCGGAGCATTTCGCCACGCTGCGCGCGAAGCAGGTCACGCGGCAGAAGCAGTTTCAGAAAGGGCTCGCGCAACTCGAGGAAGAAGGCGTAATGCAAGTGCTCTCGCCGCACGAAGGGTTGCGCAGCGAGCCGATTCTCGCGGTCGTGGGAGAACTGCAGTTTGACGTGATGCAGTCGCGGCTGGAGAGCGAATACAACGTCGAGACGACCGTGACCACGCTGCCATACAAACTGGC
>JBAVBF010000013.1:0-3016 GCA_049586115.1 Thermoanaerobaculia bacterium
AACCAACGCCGCCGGCCGTGCCGGCTGAGTTTCCGGCGCGATGACGCTGCTCTTCATCGTCGCCGCGATCGGCATCCCGCTCGTCGCGTTGCGCGGACGCTCGCTACGGCGCTGCTTCGAATCGCAACTGGCGGCGCTGATCGTCTTCGCCGGACTGGCCGCATTCGGACGCGTGCTGCGAATCGACGTCGATCCGTACCTGACCCTCGCTGCCGCCGGCGCGCTGTTCCTGACCATCCCGCTCGGCTTTCTCGCCTTCGCCGATGAACCCCGCTGGAGCGCGAACCGTGCCTTCGTCATCGCGGCGATCGGCTACGCGCTGATGATTCCGCTCCAGCTGCGAACGCCGATCGACGGCGACGAGCCGTACTACCTGCTGATGACGGAGTCGCTCGTCCGCGATCACGATCTCGATCTGACGAACCAATATCGCGACCTCGGGCATTCGGACGTCGGCCGTCCCGACCTTCTGCCGCAACCCGGCGATCCACGCGGACCGCATGGCGAGCAGTATTCGCGTCACGAACCGTTCCTTCCGATCCTGATGATGCCGGGCTACGCCGCCGGCGGCCTGCCCGGCGCACTCGCGGTCATCGCGCTCTTCGGTGCGCTGCTGGCGCGATCGACGATCCGGTTTCTCGAAGACGAAGGAATCAGCGACGCGACGACGCGCATGCTCTTTCCGCTGATCGCGTTCGGGCCGCCGATCGTTTTTTACGCGACGAGAGTCTGGCCCGAAGTCCCGGCGGCATTCTGCTTTCTCGAGGCGGTGCGAGGCATCCGGCAGCGCCGTGCGCCGCGCTGGATTGCGGCGATCTTTGCGCTGGTGCTGCTGAAAATCCGTTTCGGCCTGCTCGCCATCGTGCTGCTGATCCGCGTCCTGCGCACGAAGCGTCAGCTCGCCATCGCCGCCGCGGTCATCGCGATTCCGCTTGGCATCGCCTGGCTGATCTCCGGCAACGCCATGAACACGCACTCGATCCGCGAACTGCTCCCGAGCGGCGCGATCTTCTACTGGCTCGGCCTCTTCGGCCTGATCCTCGACGGCGCCGCCGGCATCGTCTTCCAGGCGCCGCTCTACGCTCTGGCAATCCTCGCCCTCCCGCGCTGGCGTTCGATGCCGCACGGTTTCCGCCTCGGCATGTCCGCGTCGCTGATCTACATCATTTACCTGATCCCGCGCTCCGAATGGCACGGCGGCTGGTCGCCACCGCTCCGCTACATCGTCGTCCTGATGCCGATCTTCGCCCTCGGCGCAGCCGTGATGTGGGAGCGCATCGGCGCGGGCACGCGCGCCGTGATCGCGCTGTGGACAGTGATGCTTGTAGTGCACGGCGCCGCGTTCCCCTGGCGACTCTTCCATCTGGCCACCGGCGAAAACTTCATAGGCGAGTCGCTGAGCACGATGTGGCGGAGCGACTTCTCGCGCCTGATGCCGAGCTTCATCCGGCCGAACATGGCCGCGGTGGTGGGCAGCATCGCGCTGGTAATCACTGTCATCCTGAGCCGCCGAAGCGACGTAAGTCGCGCAGGACGGTCGAAGGACCCCCAACCTGCTAACCCGGTTCGGGCGGCGGGCTTTCACGTGGCAAGCACCGAGGGGGTCCTTCGACCGTCCTCCGGCGCTTCGGCTTCGCCTACGCGCCTTCGGCGGCTCAGGATGACAGCGTTTCCCACGCCGCTGGTCTTTGCCGCGCTCCTCCTCGTCGCCTTCACCTACGCCCGCCGTCCCGCCGATCGTGTCGAATTCGAAGACGCGCATGTCACCCACAACGGCGGCGAACTGTTCCCCTCCGAGTGGACGGTCGCTCGTTTTCTCTACCAGGGTGGTTGGATCGTTCGCCGCGGCGATTCGCTTTCCTTTCTCGCCAAGGCGGGACGATCGACGGTTCGCTACCAATCGCAAACTGGTGCGACGATCGAAGTGCGGGGTCAGGCCTTCGTTTTTCCGCCGACCGGTTCGAACTACGGGTATCTGCCCGTCAGTCTCGCCGCAACGGGACGAACAACCTTGCGCTGCATCGACGGAAGCGCGAACCTCGACTGGATGCGCCATGAGTGACGTCTCCATCATCGTCCTCGACATCGACGGCGGTGACATGCTCCGCGCCTGCCTCGACTCCATCGCCGCGCAAACGCTTCCTCCGCGCGAGGTGATCGTGTTCGATAACGGTTCGCGCACGCCGGTCGCGGAGCGCATCGCTTTTCGCCATGGCCTGCATCTCTTTCGATCCGAAACCAACCTCGGCTTTGCCGGCGGCAACAACGCCGCGTATCGTCACGCGGCTGGCGATTACATCGCGCTCGTAAACAACGATGTCATCCTCGATCGCGACTGGCTGGCCACGGTCGTTGCCGCGCTCGACACCGATCCGAAAGTCGCGGCCGTCCAGACGATCCTGCGCCGCGACGAATCGACCATCGACGGCGCCGGTATCGACATCAGCGACGGGACATTTCGGCAGGCAAGCCACGGTGCGCCGACACCCGACACCCGACACGTGAAACCCGCATGGGGCGTCTCCGCAACTGCCGCGCTCTACCGCCGCGACGCGCTCGGCGACGCGATCTTCGACGAGACGCTTTTCGCGTACTACGAGGACGTCGATCTCTGCGCGCGGCTGCACGAAGCGGGATGGCGCACCGAGGTGCTGCCGGTCATTAAGGCCACGCATCGCGGCTCCCAATCGGCGTCGATTCTCGGATCGGACGCGCTCCGGCTGCGCACGCGCAATCGTTATCGCGTCGCACGAAAACATCGCGGCGTGGGACGCATCGGGGCATTGATCCTTGAAGACTTGAAGCTCGCGTTGCGCGGACGAACCTCGCTGCGCGGAATGTGGCAGGGACTCTTCACGCGGTAAAGTGCGCGGCCATGTTTGGGGTCGTGGTGCACACGCCGGACGTCGTCGGCGAGCGGATGGCCGGGCCGGGAATCCGCGCGTGGCACTTCGCCGGCGAGCTGGCCAAACACTTCACGACCACGCTCGTCTGCAAGCGGGAAGGGGAGTTGCCC
>JBAVBF010000014.1:0-3096 GCA_049586115.1 Thermoanaerobaculia bacterium
GGGGTCCTTCGACCGTCCTTCGGCGGCTCAGGATGACAGTGGCGGCTAGCTACACGTGCAACCGCACAACCCGCTCGTCGAGCGGATGCTCGGCCAAACAATCGGGCAGCGCTGAGGCCGCGACAGGGCGGCTGAAGAGGTAGCCCTGTGCGGCGTCGCAGTTGCGGCGGCGGAGAAACGACAGCTGCTCCTCGGTCTCGACGCCCTCGGCGATCACGCGCAGTTTGAGCGCACGCGCGATGCCGACCACGGCGGAGACGATGGCGGCGTCGCCTTCGCTCGTGGCGAGATCGCGGACGAAGGCGCGGTCGATCTTTACCGCGGTGATCGGGAAGCGCTTCAGATAGTTGAGCGACGAATAGCCGGTGCCGAAATCGTCGATGGCGATCGAGACGCCGAGCTCGCGCAGCGCCTGGAGCACTTCCACGGTCGATTCCGCGTTCTGCATCGCCGCGGTTTCGGTGATCTCCAGCTCCAGCGCGGTGGCGTCGAGCCCGGTTTCGGCCAGCACGTGGCGCACGCTCTGGACGATGTCGTATTGCTGGAACTGCCGCAGCGACAGGTTCACCGACATCATCGGCAGATCGAGCCCCGCGTCCTGCCACGCGCGCATCTGCGTGCATGCGGTGCGAAGGACCCATTCGCCGAGCGGGAGGATCAGCCGGCTCTCCTCGGCCAGCGGGATGAACGCCGACGGATGCACGAGTCCGCGCTCGGGATCGTTCCAGCGCACCAGCGCTTCGACGCCGATGACGCTGCCGGTGGTGAGGCTGATCTGCGGCTGGTAATGCAGCACGAGCTGCCCCTCGGTGATGGCGCGCCGCAGACGCGTCTCCAGCGACAAGCGCTCCACGGCGCGGCGCTTCATGTCGTCCGTGCAGAGTTGATACGTGTTGCGGCCCGCTTCCTTCGCGCGGTACATGGCGCTGTCGGCGTTGCGCAGCAGCGACTCCGCGTCGGCGCCGTCGTCGGGATAGAGCGCGATGCCGATGCTGGCAGAGATTTCGATCGACGTCCCGGCAATCGACAGCGGCTGCTCGATCGCGCTGCGTACTTTCTCGGCGACGTTGACCGCGTCTTCCGGCTGGCGCAACTCGGAGAGGATGATCGTGAACTCGTCGCCGCCGAGGCGCGCGACCGTGTCGTACTCGCGGATGTTGGCGCTGAGCCGTCCGGCCATTTCCAGCAGCAGCTCGTCGCCCATCTCATGGCCGAGGGTGTCGTTGATCGACTTGAAGTGATCGAGATCGACGAACATCACGGCCAGCGATTTGCCGGAGCGGCGCGCGCGCGAAATGCTCTGCGTCAGACGATCGGTGAAGAGCTTGCGGTTCGGCAGGTTCGTCAGGACGTCGTGGTACGCGTGGAACTCGATCTGTTCCTCGGCGCGCTTGCGGTCGCTGATGTCGACGACAGTGGTGTGCACGCGGTCGCCGACCAGCGTCAGATTCTTGAGCGCCCAGATCGACTGGCCGTCCTTCTTCCGCAATTCGACCTCGACGCTGTTGAGCGTCTGCGCATCGTGGAGCATCGAGAGCAACTCCTCGCGCTCTGCAGGCCGGACGAATCGTTCGCCGGCATTGCGGCCGATCAATTCCGCGCGTTGAAATCCGAGCATGGCGGCGTACGTCAGATTGCAGTCGAGGATCACACCGGCCAGTTCCGTGACGCAGACGCCGGCGGCATTCTGCTCGAACAGCAGCCGATACCGCAGCTCCGATTCGCGCAACGCGGCCTCGGCGGTGAAGCGCGAGGTGACGTCGCGAAAACTCCAGACGCGGATGTTGGCGACGCCTTCCAGCGCGCGGCCGATCGAGTAGCGCTCGAAACGGCGGCCGTCCTTGAATTCGATCAATTCGAAGCTCTCCGCCTCGGGCTGCGAATACAGCGTGTCGATCGTGCGCAGGAAGTGATGCGGATCGAGGAGTTGATCGAGCACGCAGGTGATCAGGCCGCGGTCATCACCCGATTCGAACAATTCCGGCGGGATGTGCCACATGTCGGCGAAACGCTTGTTGTGCGTGAGGATCCGGCCGCCGTCGCCGATGACGAGGATGCCGTCGGCAGTAGAATCGAGCGTCGACTCCAGCAGCGTCACGGCCTTGCGCACTTCGCGCTCGGCGTCCTTCTGCTCGCGCATATCGCGGCCGAGGATGACCACGCCGGCCGGCTCGCCGTGCTGCAGGACGGGCGCGAGCGACATCATCAGATCGACGGCGTGACCGTCCGAAGCGGTGAAGCGCCGCTCCATGTTGCGGATGCTGCGTCGGCGGATCGAATCGCTGAATGGATCGTCATCGCGCGTTTCGAGCAGCTCATCGAACTGGCGTCCGACCAACGATTCAGCGCGATATCCGAGGACGCGCTCCGCGGCGGCGTTGGCGAACTCGATGCGGCCGGAGCGGTCGCAGACGAAGAGGACATCCGCCATCGTGCCGATGATTTCGCGCGCGGCGAGCGACGGCGTGATCGCGACGAGATCGTATTTGCGGAAGGCGATGGCGACGATGACGACGAAGCCGAACAGCGCCGCGTAGCCGAACGGATAGACGGAGATGCCGAACTTCGGCAGGTAATCGACGCAGCCGAGGTAGGCGACCGCGAAGGCGATGAGCAGCAGGCGAATGCGCTTCTTCTCGACGCCGCGCGACTTCGGATACGCGCGAAGAAATTCGACGAGCGAGAAAATTAGGTAGCCGAAGAAGAACAGCAGAAACGGCGGCGCGATCAGCAGGCTGTAACGCGGATAGAAGCCCCACCAGAATCGCTGCACGCGGACGACCAGCACACCGGTTACGCCGAGGAAAGAAAAGACCGCGGCTAGTGCCCACGAGGCCACGATCGCGTCGCGCCGCTCTTTGGCGATGCGCAGCATTTCCGCGGTGAAGTGATAGATCGACGGCGCGAGAAACGGGACGCCGAAGTACGCCACGCGCGACCAGAAGAGCGCAGTCTCCGCATCCTTTGCGAAGTTAACGAACGTGAACGCGACCAGCCATACGAACGAGGCCGCCGTCATCGCGAAGAACGCGCCGGCCATGCGCGACGGGCGGCGCGCCAGCACGCTCGCGCCGAACAGCAGCATCAGCGCGGCGG
>JBAVBF010000015.1:0-3068 GCA_049586115.1 Thermoanaerobaculia bacterium
ACATTTGGCGTGCTCTCCGGCCGGACCGGCAGGCGCAGTGTGAAGGTCGCGCCGCCGTCGCGCCGCTTGTCGACGGAGACGCTGCCGCCGTGCGCGACCGCGATCTGCTTCACGATCGTCAATCCGAGTCCGCTGCCGCGAACGCGATCGGCGCCGCGCCCGCGGTAGAACGGCTCGAACAGATGCGGCAGATCGCGCGCCGCGATTCCGGGACCGCGATCTTCGACAGAGATGGCCACATTGCGATTTTCAACGGCCGCACGAATCGCGACCCATTTCCCTGCCGCGCCGTGACGGATGGCGTTCGCGATCAGGTTTTGCACCGCGCGCGCGAGCGACGCCGCATCGCCGTCGACGAGCGGTAGCGCGCCATCGACGTCCGTCTCGATCGCGATCGACTGCTCGTCCGCCATCCAACGGCAGTTTGCGATCGCTTCGTCGATGACATTCGTGACCTCGACCGGAACATGCGGCAGCTTCCGCCGCGACTCCATCCCGCCATACGCGAGCACCTGTCCGATCATCTCCGTCAGCCGCCGCGATTCCTTCACGATGGCCGTTCCGTAGCGCGACACCTGTGAAGGCTCGGTGATGATGCCGTCCGCGAGGTTCTGTCCCGCCGACGTCAGCGCGGCGACGGGCGTGTTCAACTCGTGCGTCACGCCGGCTACGAACTCCAGCTGCTGCAAACGCAGCCGCTCCGCCGTGCGCAGCATCGTCACCAGCGCGAGCACGGTTCCCGCGAGCACGGCCAGGATTCCGCCGGTGAGCAGCAGGTTGCGGCGCCGCGTATGCGCGACCACGTCCTCCATCGATCCGCCGTGATGCCGCACGAGCAGATTCCACAACGGCCGATGCGGCGGCGGCTCCGTCAGGATCGGCACTTCCATCGGCATGCGGCGCATGGCGCGCACGCTGAAAATCGGCAGGACGATGTCCGCCCGAAAGGGCGCCGTATCCGCGTCGGAGCGAAACAGCGTCGCGCCGCTTTCCGGCGAGACGATGGCGACGTCGTACTCGCGGCCGCTCGGCGTATCGAAATAGCGCCGCGCCATCTCCGGCAGAAACACGCGCGCCAGGTAACGGTCATCGATCTCCACGATCGTGTAGCCGGGGCAGCCGCCTTCCGGCATCTTCATGTGCATCGGCATCGGCGGCTGCATGCCCATCACCGCCACGTGATGTTCGATCATCGCGCGCCGCATCCCGCCGCACGGAATGATGAGCGCCATCACGCCGGGAACGATCGGACCGGGCATCGGCCGGCCGCCTGCCGCTTCCTCGGCGATCATCGGCCGCAGTGCCGCCAGCGATACAGGCCACGCGGCTGGACGCACGCTTCGCGTTGCAGGGTCAATCAACTGAAGATGATCCGGATCGAATGGCGGGACGAAGTAAACGGCGCGCACGATTTTCGGATCGCGCGCGGCCGCCGACCATTCGTCGTAGCGATGCAGCAAATGATCGGCCGTCGCGTCCGGCATCGGCAGCTGAAACGCGAGAAACATCCGCGTCAACTCGTGATCGAAATCGTCGCTGAAGTGATGCGCGGCGAACTCGAGTCCCGTCCGCATCCGCTCCCGCTCGGCGTTGGCAAGATCGCCGATCCAGCGGTATTGAAGCGTGCCGAGGATGATGAGCGCCGCCGTCAGGACCGCCAGCGACATGAGTGCGGCGATCGCGCTGCGGCTCCCCTTCATGCGATCGAGTCTAGCATCCGCATTTGCGCGAAAAGTGAGCGCCCATGCGGGCTTTACGTTTCTTACAAAGCGCTTTCCTCGGGTTGATCACTCCGCGGCGTACGATGCGTACATTGCTCGACGAAAGGAAACACTTGAATATGAAACGAATCGTTCTCGCACTCTGCATCACCGCCGCCGCATCGCTCGCTCTTGCCCAGGAACCGCGCATGAAGATGCGCATGATGGGACCCGATCCCGCCGAGATCGCCGCCACGCTCGGACTCAGCGCCGATCAGCAGGCGCAGTGGGACAGCATCCACCAGCAGTTGCAGGCCAGCGTCGAGCCGCTGCATCGCCAGCTCATGGCGGCGCACGAGCAGCTGGAGTCGCTGGCGGCGGCGTCGAATCCGGCCGCCACCGCCGTCGGCAAACAGTTCCTCGCCGCGCGCGCAATCGAAAAGCAGGTCCAGGCCGCGCACGAAGCCGCGCATTCGAAGCTGACGGCGATCCTCACGCCCGATCAGAAAGCAAAGTTCGACTCGCTGCATCACGAGATGGGACACGGACCGATGGAGATGCACATGCGCCATCCCGAGCCGGGTTCGCGCGACTAGTTTTTTCACGCGGAGACGCGGGGGCGCGGAGAAACGCAGTTCTCCGCGCTCTCCGCGTGATGCTTTTTTGACACAATCCGCGGATGAACATCACCGCCGAGGTCATCGCCGCGCACGGTCTCACGCCCGACGAGTACCAGCGCGTCGAACAGATCCTCGGGCGCGCGCCGAACTACACGGAGCTCGGCATCTTCAGCGTGATGTGGTCGGAGCACTGCTCCTACAAATCGTCGCGCGTGCACCTCCGCAAGTTTCCGACCACCGGACCGCGCGTCGTGCAGGGTCCCGGCGAAAACGCAGGTGTCATCGACATCGGCGACGGCTGGGTGGCCGCGTTCAAGATGGAGTCGCACAACCATCCGTCATTCATCGAGCCGTACCAGGGCGCGGCCACGGGCGTCGGTGGAATCCTGCGCGACATCTTCACGATGGGCGCGCGCCCGATCGCCTGTCTTGACTCGCTGCGCTTCGGCGAGCTCGACGCGCCGCGCATGAAGTATCTCGTCGACGGCGTCGTGCGCGGAATCAGCGGCTACGGCAACTGCATCGGCATCCCGACCATCGGCGGCGAGACGTCCTTCCACCGCAGCTACAACGGCAACATCCTCGTCAACGTCTTCGCCCTCGGCGTGACGACGCGCGATCGCATCTTCACCGGAACGGCGAGCGGCATCGGCAATCCGGTGATTTACGTCGGATCGAAAACGGGACGCGACGGCATTCACGGCGCGACGATGGCCTCGGCCGAATTCGACGAAGCGTCGGAGGAGAA
>JBAVBF010000016.1:0-1774 GCA_049586115.1 Thermoanaerobaculia bacterium
CACCCGCGGTTGCCGCGACCGCATATCGCGGCGACGACGATCGCGCCCGCGCGCTCGCCGCCGGCTTTGACGCGTATGTGAAGAAGCCGATGGACGCGGCAACGTTGACGTCGACCGTCGCCGGCGTCATGGCTTCCGCGCGTTAGGAACGGACCGCTGGCGGCCGTGCCCGCCTCACTCGATCCGATTGCCCGGCGCATCTACGCCATTCTGGTGAAGCACGAGACTCGTCGCGCGGCCGGTAGCGTCGACGACGAACGTGATCTGCGCGTCGACGACTTTGTAGAAGAAGTTGCGATCGTCCTCAGCGAAAATCTCGAGGCGCCGCTGCGCGGTGGCTTGCGCGTAAAGATGATCGCCTTCGCGCGTCACGGTGATGACGAATGCCGGAGTGAGTGCGTAGCTCCCGGTGTAGCGCTCGAGAATCGCGGCGTCGGCCTTCACTTCCTTCCGCTGCTTTGGCGCCTGGACCAGAGGCACGGCGGGATCGAGCAGATGCGCGCCGATGTCATCGACACCGGCGTCTGTCCCCGTATTCGACAGGACGACGACACCGGTGCGGCTCTTTGGATCGAAGCCGATCCAGGTGCGGTAGCCGCCGGTGCCGCCGTTGTGCCAGACGATTTCGTGCTCATGGAGCGTGGAGATGTGCCAGCCCAGGGCGATGTCGAGTCCGGGGGTGCCGGTGCGCCGGCGCCTTATGCGCATTGCCGCCATCGGCGATGCCAGCGGCGACTTCTGCAGACCGATGTTCGCGCCTATGAATGTCAGGAGGTCGTTGGCGGTCGACCGCAACGCGCCCGAGCCGGCAAGAGTCGGAAGATCCCAGTTCGGCACCGGCTGAAGAGCGCCGTCATGTCCGGTGGCGAGGCGATCCTTCATCGCGTTCGACAGCGTGATGGCGGTGCTTTTCATCGCGAGCGGTCCCAGGATCCGGGTCCGCACCAGCGTCTCGTAATCCGTCCCGGCCCGGCGCGCCAATATGTGGCCAAGCAAGGCGCCGCCGACGTTCGAGTATTCGTACGCGGAGCCGATGTCGCGCGTGAGTTGAACGGTCGCGAGGAACTCGTACAACTGGGCCACTGTGTAATCGGCGTACGGATTGGCTGGATCTGCAGGGTTCAGGTTCGACGGACGCCGCGGAAGGCCGGATGTGTGCCTCGACAGATCGATCAGCGTGATTTTCCTGCCGCCGCGCTTCGGCATCTTCACATTCGGCGGGAGATATTTCGATACAGGGTCGGTGAGCGCCACTTCTCCGCGCCGCACCATGTCGGCGAGCAGCAGCGAGGTGAAGACCTTTGTCACGGAGCCGATCTCGAAGACGGTGTCCGCGTTGACCGCTTTTCCATCCTTTGCGGTCTTTCCGTACGCGACGACGCGCCGGCCAGTCGGATCGATGACGCCGACCACGATCCCAACGCCCTGATGCTGCACGTCGATGCGATCGGCGAGGATGGCGCGGATATCCGCGTCGGAAACGACTGCCGCAACGGCCGCATTGGAAAGAAACAGAAGACTCAGAACGACTGCGAGGCGCTTGAGCACTTTCACGGTTCCTCCTGAAGACTTGTGAGCTCGTCGACCTGCCGCTGATAGCGGCGAGCCATCCAAAGGTTCAGCGGGATGGCGGAGATCGCGAGAACCACGAATGAGATGGTTTGAAAACGAATGATACGGACGATTTCCGGATGCGACTGCGCAAAACCGGCGAAGAAAACGAGCGGGCCCGGAACGAAAATCAGCATGCGTTGCCAGAAGCGCGCGCCCCAAT
>JBAVBF010000017.1:0-6037 GCA_049586115.1 Thermoanaerobaculia bacterium
GTTCCGGACGACGGCGAAGGAATCTCGGCGTCGACTTTGTCGGTGGAAATCTCGAGGAGCGGCTCGTCGCGCTCAACCTTCTCGCCAATCTTTTTGAGCCACTTGACGATGGTTCCTTCAGCGATCGATTCGCCCATCTGGGGCATGACGACATCAATAGGCATTCATTTCTCCTGGCGCAGAGCTTTGTAATGCAAAAGCCGAGGCACGGCAACCGCGAGAGCGGCTACTGCTCTCCGATGCGCCGCGCCAGAAAGCGTCGCTCCGCTTCGTTCGACGTTAGCGCGTACGCGCGGCGATAGCTCGACAGCGCTTCATCCGCGCGGCCCAGGCGGCGGAGCAGATCGGCGCGCGTGGCGTGCCAGAGGTGGTAGGCATCGAGCGAATCCGCGAGTGCGTCGACGAGCGGCAACGCGGCGGCGGGGCCGTCGGCCATTGAGATGGCGACCGCGCGATTGAGGGCGACGATCGGCGTTGGATGACGCGCGTAAAGCCGGTCGTAAAGAATCACGATCTGGCGCCAGTCGGTGTCAGCGGCGAGAGTCGCATCAGCGTGAACGGCCGCGATCGCGGCTTCGAGCGCGTAGGTGGTCGGCGCCGAACGCCGCAGCGACGACTGCAGCAACGCGCGGCCTTCATCGATTTCGTCGCGATCCCAGAGCGTCCGATCCTGCTCCGCGAGGAGCACCAGATCTCCGTCCGACATCCGCGCGTTGCGCCGCGAATCGTGGAGCAGCATCAACGCGAGGAGCGCGTCGAGCTCCGGATCCGGCATCAACGTTCGAAGCATGCGCCCGAGGCGGATGGCCTCGGCGCAGAAATCGTGGCGGACGAGCGTGGTGCCGCTCGCGGCGGCGTAGCCTTCGTTGAAGACGAGATAGACCACCGACATCACCGCCGACAGCCGTTCGCGCAGTTCCGAGGCCGGCGGAACGCGATATGGAATCGCGGCGCCGCGGATCTTCGACTTCGCGCGCACCAGGCGTTGCGCCATCGTCGCCACCGGAACGAGAAACGCTCGCGCGATCTCCTCGGTGGTCAACCCGCAAAGCGTGCGTAGCGTCAGCGCCACCTGCGCGTCTTCCGCCAGCGCGGGATGGCAGCAGGTGAAGATCAGGCGCAGACGTTCGTCGGGCACGGCGGATTCCTCTTCGAAGTCGATCGTTGTCGATGTGGACGTCATCGCCGCAAGCTCGACTTGTTTCTCCGCGAAGCGCGATTGCCGGCGCAGACGATCGATGGCTTTGTGCCGCGCCGTTCCATACAACCAGGCGGCCGGATTGCGCGGAATGCCGTCCGCCCACTCGGTCACCGCGATCGCGAACGCGTCCTGCAACGCCTCCTCGGCGACGTCGAAATCGCCGAGGAGGTGAATGAGGGCGGACAGGAGGCGGCCCCAGTCGGAGCGGAAAATCTCTTCGATTGCGGTCAAGCCGCCAATGATAGTTACGAGAAGGTCATGATCGGGCGAACCTCGATCGTGCCCGCGCTCGCACCGGGGATTTTCGCGGCGATATTGATGGCCGCATCGAGGTCAGGCGCCTCGACGAGGTAGTAGCCGCCGAGTTGCTCCTTCGTCTCGGCGAACGGACCATCCGTGGTCATGCGCTTGCCGTCGCGCACGCGCACGCTCGTGGCGGAGCCGGTCGGCTGCAGCGCGTTGCCAGCCTTGATCGCGCCGGCGAACTCTTTGCCGAAGGCTTCGTACTCGCCCATGCCGGCTCCCATCTCCGCTTCGCTTATCCCTTGCCAGCGCTTCTCATCCTCATAAATCAGCAGCAGGTATTCCATGGTTTTCTTCTCCTTGCGATGGAGTCGAACGAGCTCGCGCGAAATCGACAGCCGCTTCAAAAAAAATTTATCCTTGCCGCGATGCCGCCGCATTTTTTCAAGACGCCCGCCGATTTCCGCAAGTGGCTGGCGAAGAATCATTCCTCGGCCACGGAGCTCCTGGTCGGCTTCTACAAGAAGGATTCGGGCAAGCCGTCGATTACGTGGCCGGAGTCAGTCGACGAGGCGCTCTGCTTCGGCTGGATCGACGGCGTACGGCGCCGCATCGACGACGTGAGCTACAGCATCCGCTTCACGCCGCGAAAAAAGACCAGCACCTGGAGCGCGATCAACATTGTCCGAGTGGCGGAGCTTACAAAGCTCGGCCGCATGCAGCCCGCCGGCCTGCGCGCATTCGAACACCGCCGCGAGGAGAAGTCGGCGATCTATTCGTACGAGAACGAAGCTCGTACGCTGGCGGCCGAGGACGAGAAGAAACTTCGCGCGAACAAGAAAGCGTGGGAGTTTTTCAACGCGCAGCCGCCGGGATACAGGCGCCTGTCGATCTACTGGATCACGAGCGCGAAAAAGGAAGAAACCCGAGCCCGCCGCCTCGCGACGCTGATCGACGATTCCGCAAACGGACGCCGCCTCGGCGTCGTGACGCTGAAAAAGAGAGACGCGCCGTGATCCAGCGTGATTTCCATTACGGTCGGAACCACCGCCGCGATGCATCCTTGCAGCTTGTCCTCGTTCAAAGTCCTACTCGCCGCCTTTGCGTTCGCGATCGCTGCGCCGTCGTTTGCGATCACGTACATCGTGCCGCCGGATCGATTTGAGATCGAGCGGGCCAGCGCGATCATCGTCGGACGCGTCCTTGGTTCGCATCCGCAAGCGTCGCGGTTCGGAATCGAGACGGTGACGACGATCGCGCTCGAAGAAGCGATCAAGGGAAAGCCAGGCAGCGTCGCCGAAATCCACACGCCCGGCGGCGCGCTCGATGGCGAAACGCGCGTCGTTCCCGGTGTTCCAACATTCGTCGAGGGCGAGCGGGTCCTGCTTCTTCTCTATCGACGCGACGACGGCGAGTACACGATCAGCGACCTCGGGCTCGGAACGTTTCGCCTGGTGCACGATGTCGCCGGACGTGAGCTGGCCGTCCGCAACGACGCGGAGATCGAGGGATGGGACGCCGGCGGCGACGCGCATGTCGAGCACCTGCGTTCCGCCGAACGATTTCTCAACTTCGTTCGGGGTGTCGTTCGCGGCGATGTCGTCTCTGAGGATTACGTTCTTCCGAGGGAGCGGGGAGTCGGGAGTCGCGGATGGGAGATCGAGACTGGCAGCGGTACTCCGCATACCCTCCGCCCCACACCCGAAGCAACGCAGCATCCGATCGCAGCCGCATCGTTCACCGCGACGTCGTACATGCTCACGTACAACTCCGGCCTTGGCACTCGCTGGAACGTTTTCCCTGGCGCCGTGAGCTGGAACCGCGGGAACTCCGAAACGGGTGCGCTCGGCAACGGCGCGGCCGAGATCACCTCGGCCTTCAGCACCTGGAACGCCGGCGGAACGAATTACGTCCTCTCCAGCGCCGCCGCCAATCTGAACGGATTTCTCGACGCCACCGACGGCACGAACAACATCGTCTTCGAGAAGGACCTGACCTCGGCCGGACTGCAACCGTTCAATTGTTCCTCCGGTGGCGCACTCGGCGTCGCCGGCATGACGCACGCCAGTTTCGGAGCGGGCACGCACGTCTATCGCGGCGAAACGTTCGCCACGACGCTCGAGGCCGACGTCAGCATGAATCAGGGCGTTGGCTCCTGCTCGCCGGGGACGGTTCCTCAGGAACTGTTCAAGAGCGCCATCACCCACGAATTCGGTCACACGCTCGGCTTTCGCCACTCCGATCAGACGCGCAACCTGAGTGCGTCGTGCGCCGGTGATCCGACGCTCGACTGCACCAGCTCCGCGCTCATGAATCACGTTCTCAGCCTCGGCCTCAACGGCCAGCTCCAGGCCTGGGACAACGCCGCGTTGAATGCGGTTTATGGAACTGCGCCGGCCTGCGCACCGCCATCGATCACCGTGCAACCTTCCGGCGCGTCGATCAACAGCGGGAACTCGGCGCAGCTGGCGGTCTCCGCAACCGGCACGGCGCCGCTGTCCTATCAGTGGTTCGCCGGTTCGAGCGGCGATCCCTCGACACCTGTGAACGGCGGGACGACCGCGACGATCTTCGTCGCTCCGGCGAGCACGACTGCGTACTGGGTTCGCGTCACCGGCGCATGCGGTCCCGTTGCGAACAGCAATACGGCCATCGTCGCGGTCGCCGTCTGCGCACCGCCGCAGATTCTCAGCACGCCCGGGGATCGAGCCGTGCTCGCCGGAACGATCGCCTCGCTTACGATCGACTACCTCGGCGCAAACGCAACGGTGACCTGGTTTGCGAACGGCAACGTGATTGCGTTCGGCCCGACGCTGATCACGCAGCCGCTGACGCAGACCACGCAATTCCGCGCGCACGTCACGAACTCCTGCGGCTTCGCCGACAGCAACCCCATCACCATCACCGTCGTTTCGCCACGGCGCCGAACCGTGTTGCACTGATCCATCCGCGTAATCTGCGGATACCATCGTCGAATGGATGTTGGGACGCAGCTCGGGCCGTATGAAATCGTTGCGCGGATCGGTGCGGGCGGGATGGGAGAGGTGTGGCGGGCGCGCGATCGGCGCCTTCAACGCGACGTCGCCGTCAAGATCCTCCTCGGGAATGCGCATGCCGGCGATGCGCTGCCGCGGTTCGAGCGCGAGGCGCGCGCGGTCGCGTCGCTTTCGCATCCGAACATCCTGGCCATTCACGACTTCGGAACCGAGAGCGGGACGCTGTACGCGGTCATGGAGCTGCTCGAAGGCGCGACGCTGCGCGAGCGGCTCGATCAGAGCGAGTTGGACGTCAGCCGCGCGCTCGATTGGGCCCATCAGATCGCGCAGGGACTCGCCGCCGCGCACGAACGCGGCATCACGCATCGCGATCTGAAGCCGGAGAACATCTTCGTCACGCGCGATGGCGTCGTGAAGATTCTCGACTTCGGATTGGCTCGTCTCGATGACGCGGGCAACAGCGATCAGATGAATACCGTCGCGCGAACGTCGCCCGGCATGATCATCGGAACCGTCGCCTACCTCTCGCCGGAACAGGCGCGCGGCGAGACCGCCGATCCTCGCTCCGACATCTTCGCGTTCGGCGCGGTCCTCTTCGAGATGCTCACCGGCCGCCCCGCGTTTCTTCGGTCCACGACCGCCGAGACGATCGTGGCCGTCCTGCGCGACAGCGTGAAGCCGCAAAGCGAAAGCGGCAGGCTGCCGGCCGAAGTCGAAGAGATCCTGCAGCATTGTCTGGAGAAGAATCGCGACGAGCGGTTCCGGTCCGCGCGCGATCTCGCCTTCGCGCTGCGGCTCGCGGCGAGGACGACGGCGTCCGGGCCGCAGGAGGTCACGCGCCCGACGCCGAAGCCGAACGAATCCGCGATCCGTGCCCACGAGTTGTCGATCGCCGTCCTGCCGTTCCGCAACATGAGTCCGACCGCCGACGCCGAGTACTTCAGCGACGGCATGACGGAGGAGATCATCAACTCGCTCGCGGCCGTGCCGGCGCTGCAGGTGGCCGCGCGCACGACGTCGTTCGCATTCAAAGGCCGCAACGACGACATCCGCCGCATCGGCCGCGAGCTAGGCGTGGCGATGATGCTCGAAGGAAGCGTCCGGCAGTCGGGATCGCGGCTGCGCGTCACGGCGCAGCTCATCAGCGTCGAGAACGGCTATCAGCTCTGGTCGAACCGGTGGGATCGCGATCTCGCCGACGTCTTCGCGGTGCAGGACGAAATCGCGCAGGCCATCGCCGCGACGCTGAAGGTCCGCGTCGTCGAACGCGACGGCACCTCCGGGACAGGACGGACGGAGAATCTCGAAGCCTACGATCGTTATCTCAAGGGCACCTACCTTTGGGGCCAGCGACGCGCCGAGGAAGCGATCGTCGAGTTGAAAGCGTCGGTGGAGATCGATCCCGATTTCGCCGACGCCCATACCGCGCTCGCCGATGCGTGGGCTGTCCACGGCTACTACGGCGGCGTGCCGACGTGGGAAGCGTGGTCGCGCGCGCGGGCGGCGGTCGACGAGGCGGAACGGATCGCGCCCGACTCCGCCGGCGTGGCGCTCTCGCGCGGAATCCTCGAGCATTACTACGGCTGGAACGTCGCGC
>JBAVBF010000018.1:0-8351 GCA_049586115.1 Thermoanaerobaculia bacterium
GACGTTTTCCGGCGATGACGTTCTCGCATTCGTAAAAAACAAAGACGCCGTTCTGATCGGTCCCGGACTCGCTGACGATGAAGCCAGCTACGCGCGCGTGCGCCAGCTCGTTGCGGAAATCGACCTCCCGCTCGTCATCGACGCCTCAGCGCTCAACGCCTTCGCAGGCCGCGCGAATGGACTGAATCCCGAGCACCGTCCGCGAGTGATTACGCCACATCCGGGCGAGCTGGCGCGCGTTCTCGGAACGACCGCGAACGACATCAACGCGCATCGCATCGACGCCGCGCGCGACGCGGCGCGCGCCAGCGGCTGCATCGTCGTGCTGAAAGGTTTTCAGACGCTGGTCGCCGAGCCGGATGGCCACGTCAACGTCAATCCCACCGGCAATCCCGGCATGGCCACCGGCGGCATGGGCGACGTCCTCGGCGGCATGATCGCCGCGCTGCTCGCTCGCGGCATCGACCCATTTGCCGCCGCCATCGCCGCCGTCTACCTTCACGGTTTCGCTGGCGACATACTCAAGGACGAGATAGGCGACATCGGTCTCGCCGCCCTCGACCTCGCAGAACGAATTCCGTTCGCGATCAAGCAACTGAGGGAGTCGTAGTTCGTGGGTTATCAGGAAACCGTTGCGCGATTGCAAAAGCACAGACAAGAGTGTCTGTGCCACACCGGCCCGGATTGTCGTTCACAGACGCTCCCGGATTGTGTGGCACAGACACTCCTGTCTGTGCGGGTGTGCGGGGAATGCCGATGACCACCTACCGGTGCGCAACCGAATCCGACACGACCGCCGCCGGCTGCGAGATCGCGCGCACGCTCGCGCCCGATGCCGTCGTTCACCTCGTGGGCGACCTCGGCGCGGGCAAGACGTTTCTCGTTCGCGCCATCGCCGCGGAGCTCGGCGCGAATCCCTCCGAGGTTGCGTCGCCGTCGTTCGCGATCGTGCACGAATATCCGATCGCCGGTCGCGCGCCAATCATTCACATCGACGGCTACCGTCTCTCCGAAAACCGCCGCGAGTGGATGGAGATCGGTATCCCCGAACTGCTCCAAGGTCCCGGCGTGAAGCTGATCGAATGGCCGAAACGCGACTTCGCCGAATTCGAAGACGGCCATGTCGAAATTGCGATCCGCGTCGAGGATGACGGCAGCCGCGTGATTGACGTGAGCTAGCCCTCGAAATACCCATTCACCTCCGCGCCTGGAACGGCGCGGCCGAGGGCGGCGAAGGTGCCATGGTTCGCGATCTCGTTCGCGGCGGTGATGAAGCCACTCCACGCCGCGCGCGCCAGTGCGCCGCCGGTGCTGATGCGGCGGACGCCAATCGCGGCGAGCTCGGCGAACGTCGTGAAGTCGCTGCCGACGTTGACGTTCACCGGCTTCGGCGCGACGGCGTCGACGACGGTTTTGATGTCGGCCATCGACTTCAAGCCTGGCGCGTAGAGGCAGTCGGCGCCGGCGGCGGAGTAGGCGGTGAGACGCCGAATCGTTTCGCCGAGGTCGGGCCGGCCGGTGATGAAGCCTTCCGAACGGCCGACCAGGAGAACGCCCGTTCCGCTTTGATCGAGCGCTGCACGCGCGGCTTTGATGCGGCGAACGGCAAGGTCGAAATCGAACAGTGGATTGTCGTTGTCGCCGGTCGAGTCTTCGATCGACAGCCCGGCGATGCCGGTCGTCGCCGCGGCAGCGACGTTGGCCGCGACAGCGTCAGGCTCGATGGTGAAGCCTCCTTCGAAATCGGCATTGATCGGAACGTCGACCGCGTTTGCCATGACGCGCAAGTGCGCGAGGACTTCTTCGAGCGTGACGTGATTGTCGCGGCGTCCGAGTGTCCACGCGAAGCCGGCGCTGGTCGTCGCGAGCGCGGAAAATCCGAGGTGGACGAGAAAGCGCGCGCTGCCGGCGTCCCACGGGTTCGGCAGGACAAAGCATCCCGATTCGTGAAGCTGGCGGAAACGATCGATGGCGGTGCTCATCGGCCGAGGATACGCGTACCGCTTCGCTATTGCGTCTTTCGTATCACGGTCGGCGTGAGGCCGAAGACGACGCCGGTCTCGACTTCCGCCGGCTTGCCATCGCGAAGATATGGCTTGAAGCGCCACGTCTTGACGGCGGCCAGGATTTCGTCGGCCTGCTCGGGGAACGCGCTGAGTATGTGAACGTGCTTCACGCGTCCGTCGGCGTCGATGAGGATGCGCACCGGAATCGAATTGAAGCGATGGTTGGCCAGACGCGGCTCGGTTTTCTCGAGGACGTTTTCGCCTGATGCGTAGCCGGCGATGCAGGCCGGACCTTCGTCGGACGGCGCGGGCAATTCCAGTTTTGAAAGCGCCCGCTCCGCGCTGTCGAGCAACTTGGTGTCGGTGCCGGTGAAGGTGAAGCGCAGCGCGTGGCAGCGGACGTCGGTGGAGAGGATGCGCCAGTGCAGACCAGCCACCGGCGCGGTGTAACCGAGCCGCGTGAAGGTCCGGCCATTGATCGTGACTTCGGCAGGTCCCGGCTCGAGCTTGAAATTGGACTGAAGGGAATCGCGCAGCGCATGAACGAGGTCGCCGCCGTTGCTGACCGCCAGTGGACCGAAGAAAAGATCCTGCGCGGTCAGAAGCACGTTGGCGCGCACGCGTTCCTGCTTGTCGTCGTAGATCGCGAACTGGCCGAGGACGAAACTGCCTCCATCGGACGGCGGCGGACCATCGGCCTGCTTCGTCCAGCCGGTTGGAACCGGATAGTTGAGGCCGAAGTAGCGATTGAGGTAGCTGCCACTGCTCGCCGTGCCCTGCTCGGGAAGCGGCGTGGTGCTGTCGCTCGACGCGGGCGTGGCGCCTTTGACGAGAATCTGATTTTTCGGGAGCACGACGTCGGGCGGACGGACTGCGGGCGTCGTCTGCGCGGCGGCGGAGGCGGTGATGAGGAGTGAGAAGAACAGGGTGTGATTCGGGAGCACGATGCCTTTCCATGAACGAGAGCCGGACGTACGCCCGGCTCTCGATTCAACAATGCGCAATGGTTCTAGAGAGATCGGAGGAAGTTGAGGATGTCCTGTTTCTGGGTTGACGTGAGCGCGTCGAAATTCAGCTTGACTGTGTTTGCCTCGGAGCCGGTCGAGTAGTGCTGGCTGATGGCCGTGAGGAGATCGTTGGTGCGGCCGTCGTGCAGGAAAAAGATGCGCGTGCCGAGGCCCCAAAGCGGCGCGGTGCGGAACTGGTCGCCGCCGGCAGTTCCCTGGCTGACGTTGTCCGCGAGGCCACTGCCCATGTGATGGATCTCGAGATCGGAAATGAGGTTGATCGTGGACGCGCTGAGATCGGGCGTAATCCGCGACGACGTCGTATCCGTCATCGACATCGTGTGGCAGGTGTTGCAGCCTATCGACTGGAAAAGCGCCGATCCGTTGGCGATGGAGGTGCTGCCGCCCGGAACGGTGGTGCTGGGAACGGGCGGCGCCAGCAAGCGCATGAACGTCGCGAATTGCACGGCGTCGCTCGGGATTTCCGCGCCGGACTTCTGGAAGTTGGTGATGTCTTCCGGCATCGGGTTGATCTTGCAGGGCGACGGCAAGCCGGAAGCGTTCTCCTCTTCGGGCGTCGGACGTTCCTGCGAGAACATTTCGTTGCTGACACCCATCTCGACGTTGTAGGCCTCGCCGGAGAAAATCTCGAGCGACTTGTTCTGCGCCTTCCAACCGAAACGGCTGATCGTGCCGTCGTTGCCGTTGCGGTTGAACGTCCCGGCGATGCCGAACGAATTGCCGACCGCCGCCGCCTGAACGGCCAGCAGCGTGGACTCGTCGATCTTTTCCACCAGTCCCGATCCGAACACCGGCGTAGGGATGCGGAAGATCACGTTGTTGTGAGAAACGGCGGATGCGAAGTTCGGCTGCTGGATCGTGGTGGAGTTGCAGCCGCCGGCATCCGAACGTCCGGCGATCGTGTAGAGCGGCTCGACGCCGCCATTGGGTGATGTCGTGATCGGATTGCCGCTCGTATCGGTGAAAAAGATGAAGCGGGCCTCGCGGATCGGGCCGGTCGACGTGATGAATGACGGGACACTGTTCGTGGCGCCGTCGGCCGTGGCGTCGGCCACCTGCGGATTGGTGGAGGGACTCGATCCGCCAACCGCCGGTTGCGCGTGACAGGCCGCGCATCCGCGCGAGTTGAAGCGAGGTCCCAATCCGAATCCTGCTTCGCCGGTGATCGTGCCGGAGACCGAATCGATCTCCACGAAACGCCCCTGGCCGTTGTTGAAAAAGTTGAGGATTCCAGTGGGATTGTTCGCCGTGACGGTGCTGTACGTTGCGCCGGGTATCGGTCCGGTGGTACGGACTCCGGGATCCGTTTGTGCGAGTGCCGAACAAGCCACGGCTGCGATGAGCAATGCGATCCAGATGGTGCGTGACGTCACATCGGACCTCCTCCTCCCAGTGGTCGCTGGAAGGAAAACCGGGCAGCGCGCCGCGCCGCCACTCAGGTGAAAAGCGAAGGGGTGAGTTTTTGCCGAAAGCATCTGGGTGGCGTCCTATAGCGACCGCAGGAAGTTGAGGACGTCCTGCTTCTGCGTACTTCCCAGGGCGTCGAAGTTGAGCTTGACGGCATTGGCCTCGGAGCCGGTCGAGTAATGCGCGGAGATCGCGCTGAGCAGGTCGGCCGTGCGTCCGTCGTGCAGGAAGAAGATGCGCTGGCCGAGACCCCAGAGCGGCGCGGTGCGGAACTGGTCGCCGCCGGCTGTGCCCTGGGCGATGTTGTCCGCGAGTCCCGTGCCCATGTGATGGATTTCGAGGTCGCTGTACATTTCCGGCGAAGGGCTGTTCAGGCTCGAGGTCATCTTCGACTGGGTCGGATCGGTGACCTGTTTGTTGTGGCAGGTGTCGCAGCCGATCGACGCGAACAGCGCGCTGCCGTTGGCGATCGAGGTCGCGCCGCCGGGCGTGGTCGTCGAGGGCTGCGGCGGAGCAAGAAGCCGCATGAAGAACGAGAACGACACGGCGTCGCTCGGCGTGCCGACCTTCGAGGCGTTGTAGTTCGTGTGATCTTCCGGCATCGCGTTGATCCGGCACGCGGCGGGAAGACCGGACGCCCGATCCTCTTCGGGAGTCGGGCGCTCCTGCGTGAACATCTCGTTGCTCACGCCCATCTCGACGTTGTAGGCCTCGCCCGAGAAGATCTGCAGCGACTTGTTCTGCGCTTTCCAGCCGAAACGGCTGATTGTGCCGTCATTGCCGTTGCGGTTGAACGTCCCGGCGATTCCGTACGGGTTGCCGCTCTTCGAAGCCTGAAGCGCGAGAAGCGTGGTCTCGTCGAGATTCTCGATCAGGCCGGAGCCGAACACCGGCGTGGGGATGCGGAAGATGACGTTGTTGTGCGCGATGGCGGAGGTGAAGTCGGGCTGCTGGATGGCCGCCGAGTTACAGCTGCCGGCGTCGGTGCGCCCGGCGATGGTGAAGAGATCCTCCACTCCGCCGTTCGGCGAACTGGTGATCGGATTGCCGAAGGCATCGGTGAAGTAGACGAAGCGCGCTTCGCGAACCGGTCCTGTGGAGGTGATGAACGCGGGCACCGTGTTGAGGGCGCCGTCGGCGTTGGCGTCCGTGACCTGCGGATTCGTCGAGGGGCTCGATCCTCCGACGGCCGGCTGGGCGTGGCACGACGAGCAGTTGCGCGAGTTGTAGCGCGGCCCGAGTCCGAAGCCGGGCTCCCCGGTGATCCCGCCGGATACGGAGTCGGTTTCCTGAAAACGGGTTTGCCCTTCGTTGAAAAACTTGAGGATGCCGGTGGGACTGTTTGCGGCGACGGAGCTCAGGGCACCGCCGGCTCCGGCCGCCCCTCCACGGACTCCCGGGTCCGACTGGGCGACCACCGGCACCGCGATGAACAAAACGAAACAACCAGTAATTGACAGCCTGCGCAAGTTCACATCCGGCCTCCTTTTTCGTGAACCAAACGAGATCACTGACGACGCGGCGCAGTCGTGCAGTCATCAAGCCAGAAATCCGGATAAAATGTTATTTGGAGCCGACGGATAGGCGGGAGTAACGAAGGTCACTTCCGACTCTTTGTGCTCGTCTCCGCCGATCAGGAGTTGAGTCGCCAAATCGAAAACTGCAACCGGCCTGCGTATCCGAGGTAGGCGACGTACGGCAGCAGAACGAAGGCCGAGGTTCGATCGATCTTCGCGAGCATCACCAGCAGCACCACCACGAGAATGCCGTAGCCGCCTGAGAGCACGAGGCAGGCGAGGAAGTTCTTCGCGCGGAAGAAGAGGTAATTCCAGAACGCGTTCGCGGCAAGAATCGCGATCACGAATACCAGGGCTACGTTGCGGATGCCGTCACGACCTGGCGCGAACAGCCGGACGAGAATGGCGTAGCAGATGACGTAGTAGGCGAGCCCGATGGCGATCCACAGCCACATCGGAGGAGATGCGCGCGGCTGTTTTATCTGGCGAAGGTGCTCGCGCACGTTGCCGCCGGCGAGCAGCCCCTCGGCGATGACGGCAAGCAGGCAGACGACGAACGCGCTCAGCCACGGACTCACGGTATCGGAGGATACGGCAGCGAGGGCTACTTCTCTCCGGCTTCCGCTGGCGGGAAACGCTGCCTGGCGTGGAAGGCTTTGTCGAGGCCGATCCACTTGACGTTGTCGAGGGAAACGGTGAGGGCATCACCCGGCCAGTTCCCGACGGGGAGGTAGAAGTGCCCGTCGCCGAGGATTTTGTATTTGCGGACGAGGTCGCGCATGCTGGTGCAACCGTTCTTGTGCGCTTTCAGGCCACGCAACTCCAGTTGCTCGCCCGTCCGCTCGGCGGTTCCTTCGAAAACCCTGATTTCTTCGCAGATTTGCTTCATGGGATAGGTGCCGTCTGGTATTTTGCGTCTATTGCAAAGATCGAGCGCATTTTTCCACGCAGCGCCAACGCTTCAGGCAGCTGGCGTCAAATCCGCATGCACTCGCCGGAATGTCCGTGTCTAAGGTTCTGGTCGTCGAAGACGACGACGCAATCCGCGCTCTGCTCGTCGCCGCCTTGCGCCGCGAACCGTTCGAGGTTCATGCCGCGATGAATGGTGCCGAGGCGCTGACGCTGACCCGGTCGACGGAGTACGCGGTCATCCTTCTCGATCTGATGATGCCGATGGTGACGGGCGTGGAGTTTCTTGAGGCGTTTCATGAAGCCGATCCGAATTCGCGCACGGTCATCTTCGTGATGACTGCGTTCGACGACGCCACGGTCCGCCATATCGCGCCGAATCTCGTACACGGAATCGTGCGCAAACCGTTCGATGTGCCGCAGCTCGTGGCGATGGTTCGCGAGGTCGCGCTGACGCGGATGCCGGCGCAGCAATCGAATCAATCGGTTGCGGACGCCGCATTGGACGCGGGCGATGTGCCCGCGCTCGAGCCGAACTAGCCGGTTATTCGTAGCGGAGAGCGTCGATCGGATCGAGCCGCGCCGCTTTGCGCGCCGGGTAGAAGCCGAAGAAAATCCCGACGAACGCGGCCACTCCGAACGAGAGCGCGACCGAGGTCGGCGTCACCACGATCGGCCATTGCAGGAAGCGCTTGATGAGGAGTGACGCTCCGATGCCCAGCGCGACGCCGACTCCGCCGCCGACGACTGCCAGCGTTACCGCTTCGAAGAGGAACTGCAGCAGGACGTGACGGCCCTTCGCGCCGATGGCCATGCGGATACCGATCTCGCGCGTGCGCTCCGTGACCGAGACCAGCATGATGTTCATGATGCCGATGCCGCCGACGAAAAGTGAGATCGCGGCGATGCAGATCAGGAGTACGCGCAGGATCGCCGACTGCTGGCCCGCCATCTGCGCGATCTCTTCCTGCGAGCGCATCTGAAAATCGGCATCGCCCTTCGGCGGGATGCGGTGGCGCTGCCGGAGCACGGCATCGATCTCGTTCTGGGCTTCCTGCACTTGTGCGGCTGAGACAGCGGAGACCTGGAGCATGTCGATTTTCGTTTTGCCGGTGAGGCGCTTCATCACCGTTGTATAGGGAGCCACGACCACATCGTCCTGATCCTGTCCCTGCATGTTGCCGCCCTTCTTCTCGAGGACGCCGGTCACTTTGAAGGGGACGTTCTTGATGCGCACGATCTGGTTGACCGCCTGGCCGTCGGGAAAGAGATTGTCGGCCACGGTCTTGCCAAGGACGCAGACTTTCGAGGCGCTCTTCACATCCTGATCGGTGAAGAACGTACCGTCCGCAACGTTCCAGGAGCGGATGAGGGGGTAGTCGACGTCCACGCCTTGAATCGAAGTACCCCAGTTCAGCTCTCCGGCCACGAGTTGGGCGGTTGTGCGGACGAAGGGCGACACGTACGCGACTGCGGGACACTCA
>JBAVBF010000019.1:0-4993 GCA_049586115.1 Thermoanaerobaculia bacterium
AGTCACGACCGGCGCGCACAGCCGCGAACGGACGCAGATCACCTCGGGTCTGCACGGCGGCGAAACGGTCGTCATCGAGGGCAACTACGGCCTGCCGGACGGCACCAAGGTTCAGAACGCGGATGCCGTTCCGAAACCGGCTCCGGCGGAAAAGGACTGATGAACCTCGGCCGGTTCGTTTCGACGCAGAAGCGCGCGGTGTTGCTCGTCATCGCGCTGCTCTCGATCGGCGGCCTGATCGCGCTGATGCGCATCCCGCGCGCGCTCTTTCCGCAGACCGACTTCCCGCGCATCATCATCGTGGCGCAGAACGGCGTCGCACCGGCGCAGCAGACGCTCGTCTCCGTCACCAAGCCGATCGAAGAGGCGATGAGCGGAATCCCCGGCATCGCGCGAATCAAATCGACCACCGCGCGCGGCTCGGCGGAGATCGACCTCTTTTTCGACTGGAAGACCGACATCGTCCAGACGCTGCAGATCGTCCAGGCGCGCGTCTCGCAGCTCGCTGCCTCGCTGCCGCCGGGCGCCTCGTTCGAACGCACCGACCGCCTCACCTTCGCCGTCTTCCCAATCCTCGGCTACAGCATCACCTCGCCGAAACGCGATCCGGGCACGCTGCGAAATCTCGCCGAGGTCACGCTCCGTCCGCCGCTGGCGCGGATAGACGGCGTGGCCAGCGTGCAGGTGCTCGGCGGCCAGTTGCGCGAGTACCACGTCCTCGTCGACCGGGCCCGGCTCGAAGCGCGCGGCGTCTCGTTGCAGCAGGTTTCGGACGCGATGAAGAACACGAACGTCATCACGTCGCCCGGGCTCATCAACGAAAACCACCAGCTCGAACTGGCGCTCGTCAGCGGTCAGGCCACATCGATCGACGACCTCGCCGCGATCGTCGTGACGAGTGTCAATAACGTGCCGGTGAGCATCGGCGACGTTGCCACCGTCACTCCCGGACTCGAGCCGCGCTTCACGATCGTCACCGCCGACGGCCGCCCGGCCGTTCTGCTCAACGTCCTCCGGCAGCCGACCGCGAACATTCTTTCCGTGGCCGATGGCGTCAAAGCGGAAGTCGACGTGCTGAAAAAGTCGCTCCCGCGCGACGTCGAAGTGAAGCCGTACTACGACCAGTCTTTGCTCGTCAGCAGTTCCGTCAGCTCCGTCCGCGACGCCATCCTCATCGGCCTCATTCTCTCCGTCGCCATCCTCTACGGCTTCCTCCGCAACTGGGGCACGACGCTCGTGGCCACGCTGGTCATCCCGATCACGGTACTGGTGACGTTCGTAGCGATGTGGATTGTCGGACTGAGTTTCGACCTCATGACCCTCGGCGGCGTGGCCGCAGCCATCGGCCTCGTGATCGATGACGCCATCGTCGTCGTCGAGAACATCTACACGCACATGGCCCGCGGCGAATCGCGCGCCGAGGCGGTACACAACGCCATCAGCGAAATCGCCGGACCGATCATCGGATCGACGATCACGCCGGTCGTCGTTTTCCTGCCGCTGGCGCTGCTCACCGGCATCACCGGCGTTTTCTTCCGATCGCTCGCGCTGACGATGAGCGTGGCGCTGCTCACGTCACTCTTTCTCGCGCTGACGTTCACGCCGGTTCTCGCCGAGCAGTTCATCAAGGTGAAATCGCGCGACGAAAACGATAAAGAAGAAAAACACGGCCCGCTCCTCACGCGCCTGGTCAATGGCTACGAATGGCTGCTCGCGCTAGCGCTGGCGCGCCGCGGCGTGGTGCTCGTCGTGATCGCCGTTCTGGCCGTGCTCACGTTCTTCGTCTACAAAGGCCTCGGCTCCGAGTTTCTCCCGGCCTTCGAGGAGCACGGCTTCATCCTCGACTACACGGCGCCGCCCGGCGCATCGCTCGACGAAACCGATCGCATGCTCCGCCACGTCGAGACGATGCTGAAGGAAACGCCAGAGGTCGATGGCTACTCCCGGCGAACCGGCGCGCAGCTCGGATTGGCGGGTGTTACGGAGCCGAACACCGGCGACTTCGCCGTGAAATTGAAAGACAACGCCTCGACAGACGCGGTCACCAGCGCGTTGCGCACAAAGATCGAGGCCTCGGAGCCGGCGCTTCGCGTCGAGTTTCTCGGCATCCTCTCCGACCTCATCGGCGATCTGGTCAGTACTCCGCAGCCGATCGAAATCCGCGTCTTCAATGAAGATGCGGCCGCGCTGCAACGGACGGCCACGGAGATCTCCGCGGTGATCGGCAAGGTCAACGGCGTCGTCGACGTTTTCAACGGCGTCGTCGTCAGCGGACCCGCGGTCACATTCCAAATCGATCCGCAACGCGCGGCGCTGTACGGCGTCACGGCCGCCGACGTGAACGAGTCGATGACCACGGCCCTCGGCGGCGACGTCGTCTCCAATGTGATCGAACATGGACGCGCCACCGGAGTCCGCGTTCTCCTCGGCGGTCCGCGTCCGCAACTCGAAGACCTGCGCGCGCTGCCGATCAAGTCGCCCTCATCGAACAGCTACGTGCGCATCGATCAGATCGCGACGATCAACTACGATCCCGGCCAGACCGAGATCGGCCGTGAAGGTTTGCGGCAAGCCGTCTCCGTTACCGCGCGTCTCGAAGGCCGCGACCTCGGCTCCGCGATCGCCGACATCCAGTCGCAACTCGCCAGCAAGGTCCACCTCCCGGCCGGTACGACCATCGAGTATGGCGGCCTCTATCAAGAGCAGCAAAGTTCCTTCCACGAGCTCCTCGTCGCCCTCGGCCTGGCCATCGCGCTCGTGTTCCTGGTGCTGGTCATCGAGTTCCGCTCGTTCGCGCATCCCGCCGCCATCGTCGCCGGTGCCGTCCTCGCGCTCTCCGGCAGCCTGGCCGCGCTGCTCATCACGCACACGACTCTGAACGTCGTCTCGATGATGGGCCTGATCATGATCGTCGGCATCGTTTCGAAAAACGGCATCCTGATGCTCGACACCGTCGAAGACCACCTCCGCGCCGGCGAAGATTTGACCACCGCCCTCCGCCGGTCCGGCCGCCGCCGCTTCCGCCCGGTGCTGATGACGTCCCTCGCGGCCATGCTCGGCATGCTGCCGCTGGCGCTCGCCCTCGGCTCCGGCTCCGAATTGCTCCAGCCCCTAGCCATCTGCGTAATCGGCGGCTTGCTCTTCGCGCTCATGCTGTCGCTGGTCGTGACGCCAACGATCTACGCGATGATCAGACGGGTTTGATTCGTCAGTTCTCCGAGCCTCAACAGCACAGACAAGAGTGTCTGTGCCACATTAATCCTTCAGGAGATTGCTCCTATTGGCAGTAGACGGTGTAGCACAGACACTCTTGTCTGTGCTTTAGCAAGGTGAGATGCCTGAACCTGAAACCCTCCACTGTCAGTAGAAGATTGACATGCTGAGAAAACTCCGAGGGAGACTTTCGGCATGCAAAGCCCATTAGCACTTAGAGGCTTCTATCGGCGCAATCTTCCACACATAGTGAGAGCCGATCGCCCTCTCTTCATCACCTTCACCACAAAGGACCGATGGATTCTCCCGCCCGGAGCGCGGACGATCGCTCTCCGTCACGCCCTGCATGAGCACCTGACAAAGATCTACATGCGAGTCGCGATCGTGATGCCTGACCACGTCCACCTCGTTTTCACCTTGCTGCATGACCGCAACGATGTCCCATACTCACTCGCTGGAGTGCTGAAAGGCATCAAGGGAGTGTCGGCGAGAAGCATCAACCAACTCGTCGGCCGCAGCGGAACTCTTTGGCAGGATGAAACCTTCGATCATGTGGTTCGGAATGCCGAGTGTACCCAGGCGAAATTGGAGTACACCTGCAATAACCCAGTTCGTGCGGGACTCGTGAAATCTGCTGATGAATATCCCTGGCTGTGGAGGGTGTGGGTTGAGGGTCGAGCCGGAGCAGACATGCAGTGAACAGACAAGAGTGTCTTTCCACATTGATCCTGCCGCAGTCGCAAGCCTTGCTACAGGGGAGAGCCAGTGTGGCACAGACACTCTTGTCTGTGCTTTTGCAAGATCACCTGTCTGAACCTGAATCCCGACTTACGGCGCATCCGCCGGCCGTCCGAACAAATACCCCTGTCCGAACTTGATGCCGAGGTCTCGCGCCGCGATTTCGGAGGACTCATCCTCGATTCCTTCGATGATCACGTCGCAGCTGAATTCGTCGCCTAACGCCACGATGTTGCGGATGATCTTCAGCTTGGTCGGATCGGATTCGAATTGGGTTCCGAAAAGCTGGCTGATCTTCAGATACGACGGCCGGATCTTCTCGATCAGCGGCAAATGCGAATACGCGACGCCGACGTCATCGAACGCGAAACGGACGCCGAGGGAACAAAGCTGGTCGATCGCCTCGAAGAGGGACGGCGTTTGGCGAAGCTCCTGCTGCTCGGTGATTTCGAGGACAACGCGCGACAGATCGATTCCGTTCTGCCGCGCGGATACGGCCAGCGTCGTCGCGATGCTGATGTCGTCGAGCGCGGCGGGGTGGATGTTGAGGAACAGGCGGATCGATTCCGGAAACGTCACCGCCGCGCGCATGGTCGTCTCGATGCACGCCGCCTCGAGCCGGGCCACATCCTTGCGCCGCGTCGCGTATTCGAACAGCAGGTCCGGTCGATCGAATGGCTGGCCGCCGCGATATCGCGCCAGCGATTCCACGCTGTAAAGCGACCGATCGGCAAGCAGAACGATCGGCTGAAAGCGCGGACGAAGATCGCCGCTGCCGATGACCTCATCCAGCGTCGGCACGATCACCAGCGACGGCGATTCATTACCGGATGCCTCGCTCAGCAGCGTTTCCAGGACTTCCGTGCCGAACGGTTTCGACAACACTGCATCCGCGCCGCGCCGCTCCGCCTCGGCCACGAGTTCCGGAGAGCTGTGGCCGGTCATCAAAATCACGCGCGCCGAGGGAGCGACGTGCATGATCTCGGTGATGAAGTCCAGCCCTTCGAAACGAAACGGGCCGGAGAGCTTCACGTCGGTGACG
>JBAVBF010000020.1:0-1857 GCA_049586115.1 Thermoanaerobaculia bacterium
GTGCGGGCCAGTTCCACGGTCTTGTCGCGCGAAACGTCGTCGACGAGAAGGATCTCGTCGACCCACTCCTGGGGGATGTCGTCGAAGGTGGCCTGCAACGTTTTTTCAGCGTTGTATGCGGGGAGCACGGCCACGACTTTTTTGTCGTGCAGCGGCATGGGCGCGCGAGAATAACACAGCGGAAATTGGCGGCCGTCCGACTCGACTACAATCGCGCGCCGTGAACGATGCGACGCTTCCGCCGGCCAGCCGCCGCACCGATCTGCTCGCGCTCGCGCTCCTCTTTCTGATCGCCACGGTCTCGTTCGCCGACGTCCTCTTCGGCGTCAATCAGCTCTACATGCGCGACCTGACGCGCTACTACTACCCGGCCAAGCAAATTCTTCGCGAGGTCGTGCAGCATGGCGAGTTTCCCTACTGGAACCGCTACTTCTCCGCGGGCCAGCCGATCGCCGCCAATCCCGAGCATGAAGTCTTCTATCCCTTCACCTGGCTGATCCTGCTGCCCAGCTACGATCTCGGATACCGGCTGCACATCCTCATCCACATCTACATCGGGCTGCTCGGCATGTATCTGCTGTTGCGATCGATGGATCTGCGTCCGCCCGCGGCGTGGTTCGGCGCGATGTCGTTCGGGCTGGGCGGCATCTATCTGTCGTACGTCAACCTGCTGCCGATCCTTTTCTGCGCCGCCTGGCTGCCGCTGACGTGCCTCTTCGTCCGGCGATTTCTGTTACGCCGCAATCTGCGCGATTTCGCCGCGGCAGCCCTCTTCCTCGGGATCCAGTTTCTCGTCGCCGAGCCGACCACGGTGATGCAGACGGGCGTGCTGATCGGCATGTACGCGCTCTATCGCGGTTGGTACGCCCGGCCGCGCGTGTCGAAGATGATCACGCGCGTTCTGTGGATCGCGGTGATCTCGGGGACGGGATTCCTGCTCGGCGCCGCGCAGATTCTGCCGGCCATCGATCATGTGCATGACTCGGCGCGCTCGCGGCCCTTCGAGTTCGACCTGGTCAGCGCCTGGAGCATGCCCTGGCCGAAATTCGCGGAGCTGATCTATCCCAACGTCCTCGGTCATCTCTCGATCGGCAACGTCATGCACTACTGGGGCGGCGGGCTGTATCCGGGGATGGGATCGCCGTTTCTTTTCAGCATCTATGCGGGGCTGGCCGTGACGGCGCTGGCCATCGGCGGCGCGTTCGCACGGCCGCGCGGCGGACGGTTCGTCCTACTCATCTTTCTCTTCTCATCGCTCCTCGCTCTCGGCGGACACACTCCGCTGCTGAAGTGGCTGTACGACGCCGGCATCGCCTCGTCGATCCGCTACCCCGAGAAGTTCATCCTGATGGGCGTCTTCGCGATGACGATCTTCGCGTCGCAGATGCTCGACCGGCTGCTGGCCGGCGACGAAGACGTGCGCAGCGGCGCGCTCGGCTTCGCGGCCGCGACGATGCTGGTCGCGGCCGTGATCGCCATCATCGGCTTCACGCCGTTGTACCCGCGCGTTTTCAATCTGCTGGGCAAAGCGACGGACCTCGCGTCGCTGCGCAAAGCGTGGAGCTCGACCGCGGGATCGGCCGCCACCTACGCCATCACGCTCTCGCGCACCGACTGGATCATCGCCGTCGTGCGCGGCGGCACATTGATCGCGCTCCTGCTGACGGCACGCAGCCGCGCCCGGCGCGTCTGGCTCACCGCCGCCGCGGCATTCGTCATCGCCGATCTCACCTACGTCACGTGGGAGCTGAATCCGCGCGAGCCGCGCCGTTTCTTCGATCCTCCGCCGGCCTCGCGCACGATCGCGCCCAACCGCCAGGATTTCCGCGTGTTTCACGAAGCCGATTGGTACGGGAC
>JBAVBF010000021.1:0-2750 GCA_049586115.1 Thermoanaerobaculia bacterium
GCTCGATCCCGCCCGCCTGGAGCTCGCCGGCGCTGCAAGCACGGTCATCCAGTCCCAACTCAACGACTCCTCGGCGCGCGCACGCCACGAGTCGGGCGCCGCATACCTCCTGATCGATCGCGACCGCGACGCTATCGATGCCCTCGAATCCGCCGTCCGCCAGTCGCCGAAAACTGCGGCGTACTGGAACGACCTCTCCGCGGCTCGCTACACGCTGGCGGTCAGCGAGAAGCGTCCGCACGAATTGCCGCAGGCGCTCGCGAACGCCGACCACGCTCTCCGCCTCGATCCGAAGCTCAACGACGCCCTCTTCAATCGCGCGCTGATCATCGAGGCCCTCGGCATCAGCGAAGCAGCCCGCCGCGCCTGGCAACGCTACGTGGCGGCGGACTCCTCGTCGCATTGGTCCGACGAGGCGATGCACCATCTCGGCGGCCTGCGCGTGGTGACCACGCGCGACGAGTTCCAGAATCATCTCGCCACAGCGTCTCGCGCTCTGCCCGACAACGCGCCACTCATCGCACTCGCTCGAAATTACCCGCAGGAAGCGCGAACCTGGAGCGAAGGTCCGCTATTGGCAAAATGGGCCGACGCATTTCACAAAGGCGACGCCAAAACCGCCGCGGAAACGCTCACAGTCGTCCGCACCCTCGGCACCGCGCTCGCCGAGTTCAACCAGGTGCAATCGGTCGCGGACGTCGTCGCGACGATCGACCACGCCAATCCCGCTATTACAAGAACCCTCGCCGATGCCCATGCCATCTATCGAGACGGACGCGTCCTGTACAGCCACCGCCGCATCGCCGATGCGCAAAAGAGACTCCAGGAAGCGCGGGAGCTTTTCGCCAGAACGGGCAGCCCGATGACGCTGATCACCGATTACTACCTGGCGAATTGCCTCTATGACAGTAATCACATAGCCGAAGCCGCGCGTGCATTGGACGACGTAGCCCATCGCGTCGATCCAACTCGCTATCCCGGCTTGATAGCCGAAATCAAGTGGGAACGAACGCTGTGTCACTCCTCGGCTGGCGACTGGGAAGGCGCGATCCACAATGCGAACGATGCACGAAAACTCTTTAGTCGTCTCGGCGAAAGGCAAAACAGCGCCGAGATGGACATGCTGCTGGCGAGCGATCTTAACGAGATCTCCCAAACCGGCGGCGCGTGGGAGGCGCGACTCGCCGCATTTCCTGTTCTGAGCCAGGGCGGATCATTTAATCGTATTCAGGTCTCACTGATCTCTGCCATGAACGTAGATATTGCTCAAGACCGGCTCGATTCCGCCCTGGCGCTCGCAAGTCTCGCGGTGGACGAACTACGGCGGACCAATCAACCGTCCGTCATCGCCAGCGCCGAGGCAACGCGCGCCGAATCGCTCTCGGAATCTGGAGAACCGAAGGCAGCGCTTGCGGCAATCGGGCGTGCGCGTCTTTCGGCAACGAGCGTTCCAGATGTCGAACTGCGGCGATTTACTCAAGCCGCGATCGACATTGCAGAGGGAGCGGTCATTCGCAAGGCTAATCCGGCGGCGTCGATGAGGCTGATCGACTCTGCGATCTCTTTCTACGCTCCCCGTTATCGAAGCCTGCTGCCGAAAGCTTACCTCGAGCGGGGCCGCACTTATGTTCGCGCTGGCAATGACGACGCCGCGCTCGCCGATTTCGAGAATGGATTGCGAAGCGTCGAGGAGCAACGCTCCTCAATTTCCGACAAAACTCTGCGCGGCACGTTTTACGACACCGAGCCTGCGCTCTTCTCCGAAGCGATTGAGCTGCTCTTGAGACGTCGCGACGGTTTGCGCGCGTTCGAGTTTTCCGATCGCGCTCGAGCGCGGAGTGTATACGAGGGGCGAAACGGTATCCGGCAAGCGAATCACTCGATCATCGCCGAGGAAGTTCAAAAAGCGCTCCCGCAAGATTCGACGCTCGTCGAATACGCAGTCCTGCGTAACTCCATTGCGATTTTCTACATCTCCTCAACCGAGAAAGGATTCGTTCAGATCGCGGTACCGCACGCGGACGTTGCAGCGATGGTTGAGCGTTGTTCCGACGCCATACAACGCCGGCGCGACATCCGCGTGATGCAGCAGACGTCCGCCGATCTTTACCGCCTGTTGCTCGATCCGGTTCGCCGACATTTGGCCGGCATTCACAACCTGATCATCGTTCCTGACCGCGAACTCCACGGCGTGGCCTTCTCAGCGTTATACGACTCTCACCGCGGCCGTTATGTTCTGGATGATTTCAACGTGTACATCACCACAAACGCGAGCACCGTTCCTGGTGGAAACACGCACGCCGTGCTCGCGCCCGTGCTGGTGGTCGGTGATCCGCGGGATGGAAACCTCACGAACCTTCGGGATGCTGCTACCGAAGCGGAGGGAATTGCGGCGATGTACCCTGCGGCGACGCTATTGTCGGGCGAGAATGCAACACGTGCCCGCTTCATCGCCGCGTCTCGCCGGAGCGGTCTTATTCACTATGCCGGCCATGCGAACAGCGACTTATTCGAGGCTGCAGGATCGCTCCATCTCGCGAGCGATTCCGCAGGCTCCGGCGACCTCGATAGCGGCAGCATCGCAGCGCTGCACTTTCAACATGCGCCGCTGGTCATTCTCGCGGCCTGCGGAACGATCAGGGGCAATCCGGACCACATAGAGGGTATGCCGAGCATCGCGCGCGCTTTTCTAGCAGCGGGCGCACGCAATGTCATCGGAACGCTTTGGGATGTTGATGACGAATCTATAG
>JBAVBF010000022.1:0-1716 GCA_049586115.1 Thermoanaerobaculia bacterium
CAGGATCTGAAAATATGGCGCCGTCGCGTTGTTGGTGCCGATGATGTACGAACCTGTTCCATAGCCCATATGCAGCGACTGCGTGCCGCTGGCTTTCTGTGAAGAATCAAAGTGGTTGTCCGAGAACGTCATCCCGTCCGGCATCGAGTCGTCGAACCAGACGGTGTCGCCCGCGGGGATGGTGGGCTGCGCAGCCTCCGTCATCGGCGCGCACGGCCCCGTTCTCGCGAATCGGTCGAACCACACCTCTCCGTCGAACCGGGACAGTTCCAGTCGGGCAAGGCCGTAGCCTTCGACGCCCGGCAACAGGTTGGCAGGTACTTCCATCCTGACCCACTCACCGCCCGCCGGCAGAGCACCCATCGACACCTTGTTGCCTTCGTTTCCTGTAAGCGCTTCACCCCAGTACGCGCCGCGGATGCCGCCGGTCGCGTACCAGGTGACTTCGACTTCCCGCGGCGGCGAACATGGATTGATCAGCATGTAAAAAACCAGCCGGTCTCCGGGCTGAATCGGGAAATACGGCGCCGTCGCGTAGTTCGTATCGATACTGAACGAACCCGTTCCGTCGCCGAGGTGCAGCGATTGCGTGCCGCTGGCTTTCTGTGAGGTATCAAATCGGTTGTCCGAAAACGTCATCCCGTCCGGCATCGTGTCGTCGAACCACACCGTATCGCCGGATGGGATCGTGGGCGGCGGAGCCGTCGTCAACGTACAGGGATCGGATGTCATAAGAGACATCGAGACCGTGCCCCTGGCGCTTGCCGGCGACGAGATCAAAACCATCGGAAGGAGGCCTAGAACGCCAACTGCGCATCGCGAAAAAAGCCGAAACCGCAAAACGGACATGTGCACTCCTCGGTGCTACTCTCCGACGGCAATTTGTAAATGTGGGAACGCGGCATTATGCCGTTTTTGGTGACAGCGAAGGTCAACGTTTACGAACGACTTCGGTCGCGTCGCGATATGTCAGGCGTTTGCAATCACGCGTCGATGATGGCGTGCGTGCGGCGTTCGAAGTTTTCGTAGCTGAAGTAGGCGAGGCCCTCGGGGATTCGCTTTTCTCCGGAGGCGAGAGCGTCGATGATGGCGAGGCGGATCTCGGCGGGGTTTGTGGGATCGACGAGCTGTCCGAGCTGGCCTCCGAGGACGGCTTCGCGTCCGCCGTCGAGACGGCTGGCGATGACGGGGACGCCGCAGGCCAGCGCTTCGAGGAAGACGAAGCCGAAGCCTTCGCCGCGGCTCGGCATCACGTACACATCGGCGAGGTTGTAGAGATCCGCCTTCTCCTCTTCGGGGAAAAGTCCGGTGAAGATGATTCGATCGGCGACGCCGAGCTTGACCGCTTTGCGCTGGAGGCGCGGGATGTCGTTGCCGCCGCCGGCGATGATGTACGAGACGTCGGCGTCGAGAAGGGGAAGGACTTCGAGAACCTCGTCGAATCCTTTGTAGCGCTCCGCGGCCACGACGCGGCCGAGGGTCATGAGGACACGCTTGCCTTCGAGGTCGTAGCGCGCAATTAGCGCCTGATTTTTCGGACGGATGCCGTACCACTCGGCGCGAATGGAATTCGGCAGGAGCTGGGATGGACCTTCGTAGCCCGACCAGCCGATGAAACGTTCCAGCGTGATGTCGCTGATGGAGACGACGCCGCGGAGTCCGCGCAGCAGACGATTCGAGATCGGATCGCGCAACGGTTTCCAGGCCTCGATGCCG
>JBAVBF010000023.1:0-3950 GCA_049586115.1 Thermoanaerobaculia bacterium
ACAGTGAGCTCGGCAAACGGTACGGTGCCTTCGTCGGCGAAGAAGCGCTCGGCGCGATGCGGCAGCGCCTCCGTCCCTCGGTCTCCGCCATCGACGCCCTCCTCATCACCGCCCGCGTCTTCTTCAACTACTTCACCATCGAGATCCTCTTCAACGTTCCCGAACCGTTCGGCAAAGACGCCGCGCACGTCATCAAAGAGCTGTCCGACATCGTGCGCAATGGGATATTGATGAGCGACCAACGTTAGGAGATTGATTGAAACGTTTCGCGCTGCTCATCCTTCTCGCCACCACGGCCTTCAGCCAACAGCAGAACGACGCGGACTACACGCGCCAGATCAAGCAATTCACCACCGGCCCGGAGTTCATCACCGAGATGGTCGACCACTTGCCGGCGTCCGCGAAGGTTCCGACGCCGCTGAAGTTCTTCGGCTACATCGCCGGCGCCGAGGGACATCTGACGTATTCGGAGGATGTGAATCGGTACATGCGCGCGCTCGAAGCGGCCTCGCCTCGGGTGAAAGTTTTCTCCATCGGCAAGAGCGAGGAAGGGCGCGAGATGATCGCCGTCGCCGTTGGTGCTGACGACACGATCGCGCATCTCGATCGCTATCGCGACATCACCGGGCGACTCGCCGATCCGCGTTCGTTGTCCGATGACGACGCGTCGGACCTCATCGCCGAGGGCAAGCCGATCTACTACATCACTGGCTCGATCCATTCGCCGGAGACCGGCAGCCCGGAGATGCTGATGGAGCTGGCCTACCGGCTGGCGGTTGAAGAGTCGCCGCTCGTGCGCAGGATCCGCGACAAGGCCATCGTCCTCATCACTCCGGTCGTCGAAGTCGACGGACGCGATCGGCAGCTCGATCTCTCCCGCTGGCGCGACGCCAATCCGAATCGCCCCGTGCCGCCGCTCGTCTACTGGGGCCACTACGTCGCGCACGACAACAATCGCGACAACCTCGGGTTGGCGCTCGCGCTGAGCCGCAACGTGCTGCATACGTTCTTCGATTTTCATCCGCAGGTTCTTCACGACCTGCACGAGTCGGTGCCGTTCATGTACATCTCCACGGGGACCGGTCCATACAACCCGTCCATCGATCCGTTGGTGGTCGACGAATGGCAGCGGATGGCGTGGCACGAAGTGCAGGAGCTGACCAAGCGCGGACTGCCCGGCGTCTGGACGTACGGTTTCTACGACGGCTGGGCGCCGAATTACATGATGTGGGCCGGCCAGGGACACAACGCCATCGGCCGTTTTTACGAGACGTTCGGCAATCGCTTTCCGATGACCGCGGACCGCGTCGTGCGCGGCCAGAGCGATCGCGCCTGGTTCCGGCCGAATCCGCCGCTCCCCTCGGTGAAGTGGTCGCTGCGCAACAACGTGAATTACCAGCAGAGCGGAATCCTGCTCGCCCTCTCCGACTTCGCCGAACGACGTCAGCACTTTCTCGAGCAGTTCTATCTCCTCGGCAAGCGCTCGATTTCGAAGGCCGCGAACGAAGGTCCCTCGGCATGGGTGTTCGACGGCGCGCAGAAACGTCAGGGGCAGCTCAACGATCTGATGTCGCTGCTCCGCACGCACGGAATCGAAGTCCAGCAATCCGATGCGCCGTTCAGCGTCGCCGTCGATTGGCCGCCCTCGGCGAAGAAAGACAAAACCGATTTCGCCAAAGGCAGCTTCATCATCCGCATGGACCAGCCGTACTCGCGGCTCGCCGACGCCATGCTCGATGTGCAGTATGTCCGCAGCGACGAGAAGGTCTACGACGACACCGGCTGGACGCTTGGCTACCTGAAAAACGTCGACTTCAAGCGCGTCGCCAATCCCGATGTGCTGAAGGTTCCGGCGCACGCGTGGAGCGGCGCACCGGCCGCGGCGTCATCGAACATCATCGAGAACAACGCCGACACGTCGCTCCCACGCCTGCTCTGGAGCGATCGCAATACGCGCCGCGTCGTCGCCGACGAGCCGTTCACCGTCGACACGAAAAAGTACGCCGCCGGAACGATCGTCAACGCATCCTCGGCGCCGGGGACGAAAACGCACGAGCTTCACCTCCCGCGAGTGGCCATCCTCCACACCTGGCTGCGCACGCAGGACGAGGGATGGTTCCGCCTCGCGCTCGAGTCTCTCAACATTCCGTACAGCTACCTCTCGACGCAGGAAGTGTCGCGGACGCCCAACCTGCGCGATAAATTCGACGTCATCCTTTTCGCGCCGACCGGCGGCAGCAACTCCTCCGCCGAAATCGTCAACGGACTTCCTCCGGGTCCGCCGCTCCCGTGGCACAAGACCGCGATCACGCCGAACCTCGGCGGCATCGACGAAACGGACGACATGCGTCCCGGCCTCGGCCTGACTGGCGTCGACAGCCTCACGCGCTTCGTCGAAGACGGCGGCCTGCTCATCACCGCGCGCGACACCTCGATCTGGGCCGTGCAATACGGCCTGGCGCGCTGGGTCCGCGTCATCGAGCCGCAGAAACTGCGCGCGCCTGGAACGATCCTGCTCGCGAGCGTCACCGACAAAAAGAGTCCCATCGCCGCGGGGTACGACGACACGCTCCCGATCTATTACGCCGGCGCGCCGATCTTCCAGGTCGGCCTCACGCCGCCGCCCGCGCCGGAGTCGCGTCCGAGCGGCCGTGGCAGCAAGAACGATCCGGACGTTCCGCAAGGCCGTCCGTTCGTTCCGCTGCCGGAGCGTCCGAAGCCCGCGCCGGGGGAAGAAGGATTCCAGATCGCCGAAGATGCGCCGTGGAACTCCGACTACGCCTTGCCGCGCGCCGAAGATCGTCCACGCGTCATCGTTTCGTTCGCCAGGGAAACCGACAAACTCCTCCTCTCCGGCATGCTCGAAGCGGGCGAAGAGATCGCCGGCAAGCCTGTGGTCATCGATTCGCCGCGCGGCAAAGGCCACATCCTCCTCTTCGCCAACAATCCGATGTGGCGCCAGAACACGCAAGGCAGCTACGCACTGGTGACGAACGCGATCATGAATTGGGATCATCTGAGGTAGAGGGAGTCGGGAGTCGGGGGTGGGAGATTCGAGATACGCTCGTTCGCGTTTTCGCTCCCACACCCGACTCCCGACTCCCCACCCCCAACGTTTATGTGGGATCCAACTCAATACGAGCGCTTCAAGAACGAACGCGCGCAACCGTTCCGCGATCTCGCTGCGCTGATCGAGCCGCGCCCGGACATGCGCATCATCGACCTCGGCTGCGGCACCGGCGAGCTGACGCGCGAACTGCACGAGCGATTGTCCGCATCCGAAACGCTCGGCATCGACAGCTCCCAGTCGATGCTGCAGAAAGCGACTCCCTCGCCCACGCTGCACTTCCAACTCGGCGACATCGAATCGTTCACGGCCACGAATCCGTTCGATCTCGTCTTCTCCAATGCCGCGCTGCATTGGATCGCCGATCACGAGCAACTCTTCGCCCGCCTCGTGACGTTGCTCGCGCCTGACGGACAGCTCGCCGTGCAGATGCCGGCCAATCACGATCACCCCTCCCACCGCATCGCCGCCGAAGTCGCGTCGTCCTTCGGAGTGGAGCCGCGGACCGTCAACGTCCGGACACCAGAGTTCTACGCCACCCTCCTCCACCGCCTCGGATTCGACCGCCAACACGTTCGCCTTCAGGTCTACGGCCACGTGTTGCCATCAACAGCCGACGTCGTCGAATGGACAAAAGGCTCCACGCTGACTCCCTATCGTGAAGCGCTGTCGTCCGATCGCTACGCCGAGTTCCTCGCCGAGTACACGAATCGCCTCGTCGCCGCCCTCGGCGATTCCCGTCCGTATTTCTACACGTTCAAACGGGTTCTTTTGTGGGCCTCGAAGTAAGGATCGGCATCGCTCTTAATGATGTCCTCCGGGACCGCTGGGCGGTTGCGGGCGCGGTTGCGGAGGAGGCGGCGGCGGCGCGCCGTGGCTGCTC
>JBAVBF010000024.1:0-3377 GCA_049586115.1 Thermoanaerobaculia bacterium
CGCGGGGACGATGTTCTCCGCGTCCCCGCGCCTCCGCGTGAAAGCCTTTCGTCTCCCTTTTCGTTGATGAACAACCGTGATCGACATCGACGAAGCCTTTCGCCGTCTTGCCGCGGCGCCGTTCCGGCGCAAGTTCCGGCTCGTCGGCCGCGAGCGCGCGTACGTCGAAACGTGGGGATTACCGGCGGTCATGAAGCATGGCGCGAAGTTCATCGCCGAGCGGCTGGCGCCGGCGTTTCCGCGGAATGATGGGAAGCAGACTCCGTGGCGGAATCATCCGATCTTTGTCGCGCAGCATGCGACGGCCACCTGCTGCCGCGGATGTCTGGAGAAGGTTCACGGGATCGCGAAGGGGCATGCGTTGTCTGAGGTGGAGTCGGCGTACGTGCTGCGCGTGATCGAGCGATGGATCGCCGAGCAGGTAAACTCCGGGCATGCCGACGCACATCAAACAGCCTTCCGTAATCGAAGCGGCGGGTAACAAGCCCAAGAGGATTGAAGAGTTTATCGGACGCGTCAATTCGAAGACGGCCGCGTGCAGTGTGGCGAGGATGACCAGTCCGAGCGGCTGGGTCGAGCCGGGACAGACGCCTGAGTTCGATGAGTACACCGTCGTCCTGCGCGGCTCGTTGCGCGTCACCACGCGCGACGGCGCGATCGACGTCGGCGCCGGCGAAGCCGTCATCGCGCACAAAGGGGAGTGGGTGCAGTACTCGACGCCCGGTGCCGAGGGGGCCGAGTACGTGGCGGTGTGCCTGCCGGCCTTCGCCATGGACACGGTGCATCGCGACGCGTGACTCCGAACTGTCTCGTCTGCGGCGCGGAGACGCAGCATCAATTCGACGCCGTCGTCGAGGGTTTTGGAGTTTTCGCGTGTGACGCCTGCGGTTCCGCGCGCACGTGGCCGGCGCTCGACGACCGGCAGATCGCAGCGTGGTATCCGCAGGCGTACTACGGCAGACGGAACGTTCGTTTCAATCCGCTGTTCGAGTCGCTGACGCGATGGTTCCGGCGGCGCCGGGTAGGTGTCATCCGCCGGCTGACGAAGCCCGGGGCCGTGCTCGACGTCGGCTGCGGACGCGGATTCACCTTGCGCTTCCTCGCCGACGCTGGTTACCGCTCCACCGGCGTCGAGCTTTCGGCGGACGCTGCGGCGCACGCGCGCGACGTGCTCGGGATCGACGTCAGGACGGGCGACTTTCTCTCGCAATCATTCGAAGCGGGGCAGTTCGACGTCGTCATCTTCTGGCATTCGCTCGAGCACATCGCCGATCCGCTGGCGGCGCTCGGCCGGGCGCGCGAGATTCTCAAGCCGGGCGGACTGCTGGTCGTGGCCGTGCCGAACCGGAGCAGCATCCAGGCGCGTGTGGCCGGCCGCGAATGGTTTCACCTCGATGTGCCGCGGCACTACGTCCACTTCTCGGCGGGCGGGCTGCAGAACGCGCTGCGCGATCGCCGGTTTCGCATCGTCGACACGGCGCATTTCAGCCTGGAGCAGAACCCGTACGGTTGGATTCAGAGCCTTCTCAACGCCATCTTTGCGCACGACCTGCTCTACTCGATCCTGAAGGAGCCGGCGGCGCGGGTGCATCGGATCCGCGAGTATCCGCTGCAGACGATCGCCACGAGCATCGCCGGCGTGTTGTTGCTGCCGGTGGCGATGATCCTGATGATGATCGAGACGCTGCTGCGGCGCGGCGGGACGATCGAGGTTTACGCGCGGAAGGAGTCGTCGTGAGCTGGGATCCGCGGACGCTGGTCGAGTCGAAGCCGGCAACGCGCAGGTTCGCCATCCTCCTCGGCGTCGTCTTCATCGTCCTGGTCCATTTCGCCGTCGCGCATCACGAGCCTTGGCGCGACGAAGCCGATCCGTGGCTCTACGTTCGCGATGGGAGTCTCGGCACGATCCTGGCGCGGACGCGTTACGCCGGCCTGCCCGCGCTCTGGTTTCTCTGCCTTGCGCCGCTGGCGAAGCTCGCTCTTCCCTACTTCACCCAGAAGATTCTCCACCTCGGCATCGCCACGGCGTCGGTGGCGCTGATGGCTTGGCGTGCGCCGTTTTCGCGGCTCACAAAAGTGCTGATCGCCTTCTCGTATTACTTCGCGTACGAGTACGCCGTCATCGTCCGCAGCTACGCGATCACGACACTGCTCACGTTTGCCGCTGCCGCGATCTATCCGCGCAGCCGCGAACGTCCGATCGCATTCGCACTGGTGCTGCTCCTGCTCTTCAATTGCAACGCGCAGGGCTTTTTCATCGCCGGGACGTTCGCCACGCTTTTCGTGCTCGAACGCCGTTTCGATCGAAGGTGCATCGCGGCGATGGCGATCATGGTCATCGCGGCGCTCCTCGCGTATCTCCAGGTGCGTACGCCACCCGACCCGGCGCGGCAAGCGGTCATGCGCGTGTTCAATCGCGACGCCTTCGCCTGGTGCGTCAGCAACGCCTTCCTGCCGTCGCTTCCCACCGCGATCGGATTCGTGTTCGGGATGGCGCTGCTGCTTGTCGTCACGCTGGCGTTGCGCCGTTCGCGCGAGGCGCTGCTGTTTCTCTGGATGCCGCTGGCGGCGCTTTCGATCATCTATTCGTATGTCTGGCTGGGCGGCCTTCGTCACGCCGGCTTTTTCCTGCTGCTGACGCTCGTCGCGATCTGGATCGGCGCGCGCGGAATCGACAACCGCTGGGCGACGCCGGCCGCGCTGATGCTCAACATCGCGCTGCTCGTGTCGACGGTCGTCGGTATCCGTTACGCGATGCTCGACATCGACCGTCCCTTCTCCGGCGCTGCCGACATGGCGTCGTTCATCCGGAGCCGGAGCCTCGACGCGGTTCCGATCGCCGCGCACAACCTCACGCAGGCGGAGGCAGTGCTCCCGTGGCTGCAGACGCCGTCATTCTGGTACGCCGGCCTCGGCGAAGCGGGCAGTTACATGAAGTGGGACAGCGCGTTCGAGCGGGCCTTGAACGTGACGTATCCCGAGGCGGAGAGAAGATCGATCGAGCATTTCCGAGGACGCGAATGGCTGCTGCTGTTCAACGTCGAGATGCCCGATCCGGCCGCGCATGGCTTCCGCTTGCTGCACGTCACGCCCGAGCCGTTCGAGAAGACGGACGAGCGCTATTGGTTGTACGCTCCGTTGCGATGAGCAAGATGCTGATTTTGAACGAGCACGAAGTCGAACAACTGCTGACGATGCAGGAATGCATCGGGGTGATGGAGCAGGCGCTGGCGTCGCTGGCGCGCGGCGAAGCCCACAACCCGTTGCGCAGCGTCGTCCGCGCCGCCGATGCGAACGGTTTCCTCGGCCTGATGCCGGCCTTTCGCGGAGGCGAGGTTCCGCGCTATGGGCTGAAGGAGGTCTGCATCTTCCCCAAC
>JBAVBF010000025.1:0-3218 GCA_049586115.1 Thermoanaerobaculia bacterium
TCGGCTACGCGGCCAGCGGCCGGCGGGCTGAGGCGGTCGAAGCGGGCGCGCGTGGCATCGCGCTCGAGCCGCATCATCCGAACGTGCGCACGTCGCAAGCCTGGGCGTATCTGTTTACCAATGACTACGAAACGGGCGCGCGCCTTCTCGAAAAAGCGATCGAGGTCGGTCCCACCGCCGGCTACGCGCACTGGAGCTACGGCCTCGCGCTCCGCTACGCCGGCCGCGTGCGCGAGTCGCTGCCGGTCTTCGAACGGTTGGTCGATGGCACGTCCGGCAAAGTTCCGCTCTACGTCTCCCTCCTCGGCGCGGCCCTCGCGGAAATCGGCGAAAAATCGCGAGCGGAAGAGATCCTCGCGGACCTCGCCGCGCGTCGTAGCCAGGGCGATTACGTCCCCTCTATCGACCTCGCCACCATCCAAACCGCCCTCGGCGACCACGACGCCGCCCTCGACGCGCTGGAACACGGCCGCGAAGAACGCAACGGCCTGATGTGGGGCCGCATCCACATGCACGATTTCATCGCGCTGCGCACCTACCCGCGCTGGATCGCGCTAGCCCAACGCCTCGGCCGCACGGCGCCGTGGGTTTGGGAGGGGTGAGGCGATTCGGAAATGCCTCAGAACGGATGCCGCCAGCGGAGACCGGGGAAGCGGCTGTAATCACGATCCGTCGTAATCCACTCGCAGCCCGATTCGAGCGCAAGCGCGGCCAGGAACGCGTCCGCAACGAGGTCGCCGCGCGCGTGGGCCTTTGCACAAAGCGCAGTGAAGATCTCCCAGTGCCGCTCACCAGGAGTGATCAGGACGGCGTTCGGTTGGTCGCGCAGAAATTCGCAAAATTCGAGCGCGCGCGGAAGCGGTGTCGGCGGATGAAAAATTTTCGGATGGGAGACGACCCTCAGGAATCCGCTCAGAATCAGGTCACTGACTCCGAATGCCTCGGGACCGGCGAGGACTTTCTCCATCCAGTCGCGAAAGCGGCGATGATCAGCGGCGTCTTCGCGGTGCGCGTAGATCAGAACGTTGACGTCGGTCAGAATCACGGTCGCCCTCCATCAGCTCCAGCAAAGCCGCGCTATCGTCGAGATTGACGCCCGGCTGCAGGCCCTGTCCGCGGAACGTGGGGAGCTTTCTCTTTGTAACGGCATGCGGTGCGCGCCGCCGGCCGAGAGACTCGCGCAGTGCTTCGTCGATGACCGCCGTCAGCGTTTTTCCGCTCGATGCCGCGACTCGTTTGGCCTCTGTCAGGAGGTGAGGATCAAGTCGAACAGTCGTTCTCATGCGCATCAAAACATACGCATGAGGCATCAATATGTCAACGTCCGTCTGGTCGCGCATCACAGTCCGCTCCAATCGCCGGCCGCGACGACTACCGGCTTATCGCCGTCGGTCCGCTCGATGCGGTTGCGCGTGATGACGTAGACCGGAATCGCGGCCTCGCGTGCTACGCGCCGGTCGCGATTCGACGGAATCGGGAGGTAGATCGGATGCGTGTGCAGAATGGCCACCGTCCCGGCGGGGATGGGACCGTTCCATGTTGCCTGGTTCAGCTCTCCCTCGCTGCGCCAGCGCAGAAAGAACGTCGCGCCGGCGGCGTTGCGGATCAGGAAGGCCGCTTCTTCCGTGTTGGACATGCCGAAGCGGGCCTGGCGCAGCAGGTCGGCCATGACGCCGTGAACGACCGGATCGCGGACGTCGACGGAAGTGAACGTGAGGAGGATTGCGGCGATGACGTTCAACATCATGCAAGCTTGAACGCCGGAACTGCACGAAGGTTACAAGCGTCAATCGAGATGGTAGACGCGGATCGATTTGCCGATGCGCGTGTACGGCTTGCCGGCGATCAGGCCGTCGAGCCATGACTTCACTTTCGGGCTGTGCGTCTCCTGCAGCGCGATCGCCAGCTCGCTGGTCGCGAACCAGCCGTGAACGTGGTCGCCGTACTTGGTCAGCGTGTGCGGCGGAAAGCCGAGGCGGTCGACGTCGGCCGACGTGATGAGGAGCAGCGAGAGTTGCGCGAGGTGCTCGTCGTGCGTGTAGCGCACGAGGCGCAGGACGTCCTGGCCCCAATCGAGATTGCTGTCGTTGAGCACCTTCTCGGGATGCGGCGCGAACGCGTTGAACCACGGCAGATAGTCGGGATGCGCGGCCACACCGCTAACGAAGAGCCAGAGCACGAGGATCGCCGAGGCGAGGCGAAGTCGAGGGAGCGCGAGGATTGCGGCCGCGGCGGCGATCGCGAGCGGCGCGTAGATCGGCAGCATGTGGCGAATGCCGATGTTGATTTCGCTGGTCATCGATACGCCGAGGATGGCCGCGGCGATGAGCGGAACCTCGGGGCGGCGGCGGACAAGCAGCATGCATCCGGTCAACGCCAGCAGCAGAAACGGGACTGGCGTTTTGAAAAACAACGCGACCGGGAAGTAGTACCACCAGCCGTCCCAGCTCAGCTGCCCGAACAGAAAATTACGGTGGCCAGTCGCGTTGTGATTGCGAACTTCCGCGAGGCCGCGGATCAGCGGCTCGAAGCTGAATCCGAATCCTGCCCACACCAACGCAGCGGCGACGATCAACGCGAGCAGGGAACAGATGAGGAACTTCTCGCGCATCTTCGGCGCCTGTTTTCGGCCGCGAATCCAGATCACCGCCAGCAGCACAGCCGCCGCCGCAGGAAAAAACGCAACGAACGAATACTTCGACAGCACGCCTGCCGCGATGGCGAGGCCGGTCATGACTGCACGCCGCCACGAAGGACGCTCGGCCATCCGCGTCAGCTCATCGAGTGCGAACGGCATCATCGCCGCGACCGCCATGTCGGTCGTCGCCAATCCGCCATGCGCGAGGACCGGCGGCAGCATGGCGAAGAGCGCGGCCGCGAGCAGGCCCGCCTCGGGTGAGAGCAGATGCATCGCCCAACGCGCCACGAAGATGATGCCGAGCGCGAGGAAAAGAAGATTGCCGATGCGCATGCGCGCCAGGTTGCTGGTGTACGGACCGTCGAACAACAGTTCGTTGCCGCGGATGCTGCGGTTTGCTCCCGCCGGCTCCGGCGCATTCACGAACGGCAGCGCGAAGAAAACGCGCGCCAGCGGCGGATGATGCATATCCGTCGTCCACGAGTGATGCCTGAGGACGTCGTAGCCGGCGAGGAGATGAATGTTTTCGTCGCTGGTCTGCGCGAAGACGCGATACGTTGCCGCGACGCGCCCGAGCGAC
>JBAVBF010000026.1:0-2411 GCA_049586115.1 Thermoanaerobaculia bacterium
GCCTCGTCGCGCTGCCGCTCCACCTCTATCCGACGGCGAAGAACGTGACGGCGACGGACGACAAAGGGCAGACGCTGACGGTCCTGCGCGATCACATCGGCGCACGCAGCGCCAGCATCGACAACAACGTCTACAACTTCACGACCACGATCATTTTCCCGGCGCCGCTGAAGGCGCACGAACCACACGTCGTCACGTTTCGCTACGAGATGGAAACTCCGAACTATGCGCTCGGGAACGTCTGGTACCCGACCGTTCCCGATGCATTCGACACCACCACCGCGAAGCTCGAGTTGCGCGTGGCCAGGCGCAACGAAGTGCGCGCCATGGGACGAAAAGTCAGCGAAACGGAATCGCCGGACGGGGCCAAAATCTCCACCTGGCTCATCGAGCGGCCCGCGAAGATGGTCACGTTCTCGACCGCCGAACGCTTCACCGAAGTTCCGCTCGAAATCCCCGGTGTGCCGAAGGTCATCTCCTTCGGGACGGTGACCGGCCTCGACCCCGGCGCGCGCATCCGCAATGCCGGGGCGGACGTCGTCAACTCGCTGCGCTTTTACGAGTTCCTCCTCGACGACAAACTCGACAACCCGCAGATCTACGCAACCGCGATCGCCGCCGGACATGGCCAGGCCTTCGACGGCTTCCTCCATCTTTCGGAGTTCACGTACGAGGAGCATCCCGGCGCGACGGAACTCTTTCGCGCGCACGAGGTGGCGCATGAATGGTTCGGCCACAAGATCGGCTGGAAGACGTATCGCGATCAGTGGCTCAGCGAATCATTCGCCGAATACGCCTCGATGATGTTCGTGCAGGCCACCGTCAAAGGCGGCGACAAGTATTACGACGAGATCGTCAACACCTACGACGGCATCGTGCAGGGCACGCTGGCCGGCGGCTTCAGCAAGTTCAACCGGCCGTGGCTGGTGGAACTGAACGCCAACGCTCGCGCGCGGCTCGGACCGATCGGCGTCGGCTACCGCGCCGGCACCTCGGACATCCCGGCCGGCTATGAGATTCAGGCCTACCATAAAGGTCCGCTCGTGCTGCACATGATGCGGACGCTGTTGCGATTCAAAACGCACAGCGACGATACGTTCATCAAGATCCTGCGCGACTTCGTAAAGGAGTACAGCGGCAAGGACGCCAGCACTGCCGATTTTCAGCGCGTCGTTGAGAAGGATGCACCGGGCGACTGGAGCTACTTTTTCGACACCTGGGTGTACGACTCCGCGATTCCGACGCTGCGCTGGAACTACAAAGTCGATCCGCTATCGACGGGTGGCGTGAAGCTGACCGTGAACGTGAAGCGCAGCGGCGTGCGCGACGATTTCATGATCGTGGCGCCGGTGCTCATCGAGCTCGACGGCGGCCGGTCCGGCATTGTGTTCATGCACATCAAGCAGAACGAGACGACCTTCTCGCAGGATCTCCCTTCAATGCCGCGGAAAGTAGTTTTCGCGCCCGAGCACTCGGTGCTCGCGAACATCAAGCGTGAGTAATCGCCCGGCCGCGAGGAGTGACTTCGCGGCCGGACGCACTCCGAAACCGGTGTATTCTCTTCGGGTTCGGTTCTCTCCCCTCCTTTCTCGGCAAGTTGAATTCTGAAGAGTCATGACGCGACCTATCAGGCGGTCGGACGTATGTCCCCTGCGCCGGGCCAGGCGAAGCCGCGGCTTCATCCTGACGCTGGAGTTGCTGCTGCTCATCAGCATCTTCGGCGTGGTGATCATTTTCGCGCTCGTGCTCATCCAGCAGCATTTCGTCCGCAGCGTTGCTGATCCCTTCACGGGAACGATCTTCATTTACGATTCGAAGCCGCCGAAAGGAAGCAGCGTCCTCGTCGGACGCACCGTCAGTTTCAATCAGTACGAAGCGGCGCAGATCATCTACCGCATCCCCGATCCCGCCGAGCCGCTCGCGGCGCTCCTCGGCGTACGGCCGGCCAATTTCACGACGCGGCCGACCGTGTATTACGACAACGTAGGCTGCACGGGCGGAACGTGGATGCTCGATCCCACCAATGCGGCGTCGGGCGCCTCGGGCGAAGTGTCGGACCTCTACGCGACGCAGGGAACCGCGTTCGCGATCGGCACGTCCGGCGGAAGCCAGAACGTCCTCTATCGCTCCACTCCCGGCGCGGCTCCCGGCGCAATGCCGCAATCGCGTTGGGTGTCGGAACGCTATTCGGCAAACTGCCAGCCGGTCGGCGCCGATCCCGCGCTGCAGGCGGCGCTGATTCCCGCGGCGGTGGTTTCCGACATGAGCACGATCTACATCCCGCCGTACTGGACCCCTGACCGAGTTAACGGCACGCCGCTCAGCGCGGCCACCGCGCCGAAGAAAGAAGGCGATCCATGGCCGCCATGACGCGTACGGATCGCGTGCTGATCATTCACTCCGATCCGGCG
>JBAVBF010000027.1:0-8357 GCA_049586115.1 Thermoanaerobaculia bacterium
TGATGTCGTACGACGGATTGATCTGGTAATCGGCGAACTCCGCCAGCGCTGCCGCGGCCTGTTCGATGCGCGCCACCGGCGTCGGACGTTTGTAGAACTTGAGGATGCGTTCGCTGCCGCTCTGGATTCCCATCCGCACGCGGTTCATCCCCGCCCACGTCAGGATCTCGACTTTGTCGCGCTGCACGTACGTCGGGATGACGCCGTAGATGCAGAACTCGATGCCCACTTCCTCGCGCCAGCGCGTGGCGAACTCGGTGAGCTCGCGCAGCGAGATGGCCATGAAGCTGTCGTCGTAGAAGAGGACCGTCTTCAGATACGGATGGACCTTCAGCGCGGCCTGCACCTCGCCGATGATGTAGTCGACGCCGCTGTGCCGGATCTTGCGATAGTTGGCGTCGTTGGCGATGAAGACGGTGTTACCGCAGTACGTGCAGTGCAGCGGACAGCCGATCGACCACACCGCGGGATAGGCCAGACCGTTGTTGTTGAGGTAGTCGCCGCGCGTGACGGGACGAAAGCCTTTCTCCGGCTCGTAAATCCCTTCCGCGCCGCCGTACTTTGGATACGGCATCGATGCGAGTTCCGCCGACGACATCAGCGGCCGGAACGGATTGCGTTTGATTTCACCGCTCGCGCGATCCTTGAACCAGAAGCTGCTGGTCTTCGAGAAGTCGCTGCCGTTCTCGAAGTGATGCAGCCACTCGGCGAATGCAAGCTCGCCTTCGCCGGTGCAGATCGCGTCCACATCTGCTTTGATCGCATCCTCGGGATAGATGATCGGATGAATCCCGCCCCACATCGAATACGCCTTCGGATTCAGCTCGCGCACGCGCGTGGCCAGCTCTTTGGTGAGATCGGCGTACCCGGTCATCGAGGAGAAAGCGACGACGTCGGCGTTCGCCAGCTCGTGCGCGATCTCCTCGACGTCCCGCGCCCCGAATGACCGCCCCTCGCCCACTTTCCGCGCGAACGACTTCCACATCGATCGATAGCGCTGCGTCCCGACGTAGAACGTGCGGGTGTCGGGATTGATCTTCTCCGCATACGCCGCAAACTTCCGGAAGCCGGTCGCGGTGATGCCGTCCTCGAGCGAGACGAGATGGATTTTCATGCGATGCGAGCGGTCGAAGCGTGGCGGCAGCGGATGTTATTCCGATCCGCAGATTACGCAGATGAACGCCGATGGATCAACGATCAATCTGCGGACATCTGCGTCATCTGCGGATCGATCTATTTCGCGGCGCGCGAACGGGCCATCATCGTGTCGTCGCCCGCGTAGAGCGACGGCTGCGGCGTCCCGTCGTCGGTGAGTTGGATCTGGCCGGCGGTGACGACCGGGCGTGAATCGCTGAAGACGTTCTGTATCGTGGTGCGGATCGGCGTGTAATCGCCGTGGCGCGGGCGGACCGCTTCGCCGGAGTCGTTGATCTTGGTCAACATGAAGACTTCCGTCATCGGCTGGAGCGAGACGTGGCGCACGTTGGCCGGGTTCATGTCGTGAAACATGTTGTAGAGCTGGACCATCTGCGGCGTGGAGAGATTCGTCTTGGTGTAGTGCGACACGGAGGATGCACTCACCGTCAGCCGCAGCGCCTGCGTTGGCGTGAGGTGCTGCATCTTCTTGCGGACCGCGCTCACGATCTGCTGCTGCCGCAGCTCGCGCGCGAAGTTGTTTCCTTCGAGGCCGATCACGTAACGGTAGCGCGCGTACTGCAGCGCGCGATGGCCGTTCATATGCTGCCAGCCTTGCTGGAACGTGTCCTTGAACAGGACGTCGTGAAACGGGCGATAGACGTAGATGTCGACACCGCCGAGATCGTCGATGATTTTCTCGAACGCTTTGAAATCGAGCCGGACGTAACCGTTGATCGGCTGGCCGGTGATCGTCTTCACCTCGTCGATCACCATGCCCGGCCCGCCGCCCGGATAACCTGCGTTTTCGCCGAGGGCGTGGGCGTCGTTGAGGCGATGCATGCCGTAGTGGCCCATCTGCAGGTAGAAATCGCGCGGGATGGAAATCAGCGCGGCTTTTTTCTCCGAGGGCTTGAGCGAGACCAGGAGGATCGAGTCAGCCAGATCGATTCCGCCGCCGGGATGGCCGTCGCCGCCGATGCCGATCACGAGCAGGTTCACGCGATCGGCCTTCAATCCCGCGGCGACGGTGTTGGGAACTTCCGTGTACGACGGCGAGAACTGCGTGTATAGCGCGAGGCCCGCGACGATTACGAAAAGGCCGAGGAGGATGAAGAGGATTTTCTCGCCGGTCGAACTCTTCTTGCGGATGCCGATTGGCGTTCGGGCGCGCGCGGGACGGATCGGCGACGCATCATCCATCGGCAGGTTCGTCATCGCGAAGCCACCTGCTGGAACGCGCCGGTGTTGAAAACGCCGTTCGCGAGTTGCCTGATTTGTTTGAAGTCGTCGTTGCGCGGCTTCACGGCCAGCCCTTCATGCTCGACGAACGACTGCACCTCGACCGGATCGACGAACGGTTGCAGGCTCGCGTAGCGGATCGATCCCTGTCCTCGCAACGCGCCAAAGAGTTGCTCGATCTGTTCGCGCGTGAGGTTCGTCGCGGTCATGGTCGATTTCGCCGGCACGGCCACCGCTTTCGTGCGTAAGTCGGCGGCGCTCGCGCTCAGTTTTTCGATGACGGCCGCCAGCACCTGCTGCTGCCTTGCTTCGCGCGCAAAACGCTCGCCCTCGGCACCATCGACATACGGCGAGGTGAAGAGCATCGCGTTCGCGCCGTCGAAGTGCGTCACGCCGGCCGTGAAGAGCCGGTGCGCGCGGCGCTCGTAGAACGCGGCTCTCACCCGCACGTCGATCCCGCCGAGTGCATCGATCGCCGACTGCAGCGCGCGGTCGTCCATCCGCAGAAATCCGTGGATTGGCTGGCCCGTCGCAGCAGCGATCGTGTCGATGGCCAGGGCCGGACCTTCGCCGGGGTAGCCGCTCGACTCGCCGATCGCTTGTGACGATCCGAGGCGGTGCATGCCAAAGCGGCCGAGGCGGAGCCAGAGGTCGGGCGGGATGGCGATCATCGCCAGTTGATGTGTGGCCGGCCGCAGCGACAACATCGTCATCGAGTCGGTCATCATCTCGACGCCATCACCCTCGGGCGGCGGAACCCTGGTCATGCCGATGAGCAGGACGTTCACGCGTCCGCTCGCAAGTCCGGCCGCCACGCTGTTCGGAACGCTCCGATGCGACGGGGAGTTGAGCGCGACGAAGCCGATCGCCGCGATGATCAGGCTGATTCCGAAGACGGTGAAGAGGGTGTACTCGACCGCCGATTGCACTCTGGTCGGTGCAGCTTTTTCCGATGGCGGCTTGCGGAAGGTGATGGTGTCTGGATCGAGCCGGCTGTACGCCGGTACCGCGAAGTCGCTGGAACGCAAGGAGCCCCCGAGAGTCGATAAGAGTTCGGCGAGCGCAGGTGCATTCAAGATGCCAGACGTTAATTGCGCGCACGGCACACCGTTTGAAGCGCGCGTCGCCATGCTCAACCGCAAAGTGATTTTCGCTGCCGTACTCAGCATTCTTATCAGCGCCGCCGCCTGGGCCGACTGGACGCACGTCGGTCCCGGCGTCGACTATCAGGAGTTCCGCGGCGACAACTATGACGTGCACGTCACGCGCGTCGATCTCACCAACGACGAAATCCAGATCATCTCCACGCGCCAATCGGAAAAAGGATTAAAAGTGTCCGACTTTGCCAGGCGCGAGCACGCGCTTGCGGCGATTAACGGCGATTATTTCGACGAACGCTTCAATCCGGTCGGGATGACCGTCGGGCCTTGCGGCGAATGGGATTCGGTCAGGAAACTCCGTCGCGAGGGATACGTCGCGATCGGAGGTAACAAAGCCCAGATCGCGAAACAGAGCGACGTCAGCCTGGACGCGGAGCCTGAGGATTGGATGGAGGCGACGGTCTCCGGCTGGCCCGCTCTGATCGTTAGCTGCAAGCCGGTCACTCCGCTGCCGGGAAGCGCGTCGTTCACGCTGGCCACGCATCCGCGCACGGCGGTCGGCCTCTCGAAAGATAAGAAGACGCTCTACCTCGTCGTCGCCGACGGCCGCCGCACCGGCGTGCCCGGATTTACGCTGCCGCAACTGGCGGCGTTCCTGTCGGAACGGCTCCACGCATGCGCGGCCATTAATCTCGACGGCGGCGGATCGAGCGCGATGTGGGTTTCAGACCGCATCGTCAATCGTCCGGCCGACGGCGTTGAGCGCCCTGTCGGCGATCACCTCGCGGTGGTCCTGCGCAGCGACTATGCCGATTGCGATAAGAACGCAGAGCGCGTAGCGGCCGCGAAAAACTCGCCGTCCACATCGAGCGGAACGACTGTGGTGAATTCGGCCACAACAACCACGACGACTACAACAACGACCTCAACCGCACCGCCGCCGCGCAAGCGCTGAGCTGGAATCGACCTTGCAGCCGCGGCCCCGCGGAGAGGAAGTTTTCACGTTCATTGCAGTTCCACGAAGCGCCGTTCACGACGTCTACATACCGGAAGGGTCGCCCATGAGGCCTGTCAGAGTCGCTCTCGCCATCGCAATGATGTTCTACGCGGTGGCCTCCCAAGCACAAACCAGTACAACAGACCTTTACACGAGCATCAAGCCGCTCGAAGACGCATTGGCGAACGGCACGGCCACACACGACCAGCAAGTCGATCTGGCCGGCCTCTACATCGCCGATCATCGCTACTACGAGGCGTCGAAAATCACCCAGCGGCTACTTGCCGTAAATCCTAACGACGCCGCGGCGATAAAACTTCGCGACGACTCCGCTACCGGTCTGCAGGCGTATACGAAGCAGAAGGTCGCCGATGCCGAGGCGCTGGCGAATCAACGGGGAGCGACCGATGCGGACCGGCTGGCCGTTGCGGACGCTTATTTCCAAGCGGAGAGTTACGGCGCCGCCGCCGATCGTTACGCCCATTTGCCGTCATCGGCCATGAACCGCGATGCGCGTCTCCGTTATGCGCGCTCGCTGGCCTGGTCCAATCAGCTCGATCCCGCGGAACGCGAATATTCGGCGCTCTTGAAGGAACAATCGACTCCCGATCTCGAAGCCGAATACGGCCGCGTCCTTTCGTGGATGGGGGTAACCAAACCGGCGATTGCCCGTCTCCAGGCCGCGTATGACAGGAATCCGACGGAAGACAACGTCATCGCGCTCGCCAACGCCATGGCCTGGAGCGACAACCGCGCCGGCGCGATTGCGCTGCTCAATAGTTACACGCAATCGCACGCCAACGCCGTAATGGCCCAGCAACTCGCCAATCAGCTCGCCGCTTCGCCGGACCTGCGCCTCGAGAAGATCGGCCGGCTGATTCAGGCCGAGCCGTACAACCTTGCGCTGCGCGCCGAGCAGGCCCGCCTGCAATACGACACGGGCCATTACTCCGAGGCGCTCAGTACGATCAACTTCATCCACGATCATCAGAAGGAACGGATCGACTCGATCGAAACGCTCCAGCAGCAGGCGCGCGAACAGCGGAAAGAGGAAGTCGCAAAGCTCGATGAGCGGCTGCGGGTCATCGAGGCACAGGGGTCGATGGCGTCGTCATCGAATCCCGACGAACTTCTCAATCTTGCCAAGGCTTACACCGGACTCGAAGAGTATCGCCCGGCCGAACGCCTCTATGAGCGCTATCTGCGCCTTCGTCCCGACGACACCAATGCCCGCATCGCCTATGCGCGGGTGCTCAATTGGGATCAGCGTTATGAGCCGGCCGAGCGCGAGTATTCGGCGATCCTCTCCAACCATCCCGATCGCGCCGATCTTCGCCTCGAGCGCGCTCAGGTCTTGTCTTACGAGGAATCGTACCGGCCGGCCATGAGCGAGTTTGCGCTCCTGACCGATACTTCGAAAACGCCGCGCTCCGATCTCTATCCCGACGTCGCGCCGCGCGCCTACTTCAACCTCGGCCAGATCTATCGCTGGTTCGGCTGGAACGATACCTCGGCGCTCGAACAGCAACAGGCCATTACGCTCGATCCCGGCTATATGCCGGCCCGCAATGAGCTCGATCTGGTCCGTCATCTGCGGCCGGCGTCAAATCTCAGCGGCACGTACACGTACTCGCACGACTCCAACGACTTTACCCTGCGCCGCATCGATCTAGCCGCCCAGAAATGGACATCGACGAAAATGGCGTGGGATCTCTCCCTTGGACGCCATGAATTTTCGGAGTTCGATCAGGACGTCTTTGCCAATGCGATCAGCGGCGGCGCCGACTATCGCGCCAGCGACCGGTTGCTTTTCCGCGGCCGCATCGGGGTGAATTTCTACGATCGCGGCCTCGGTACTCGTCCATTCGGCGGCGTCGGCATGGAGTTTCTGCCATCGATTCAAAGCCGCGCCGCGTTCGACTTCAATCATTACGATCTCGTCTACGACGTCTTCACCTTGCAGTCGCTGACGATTCCGTCCGCTGGCTCGACGAGTTTCTTCGGTGACCCGATTTCGATCAACGATTTCCGCGGCCACTATGACTACAACACCGGCGGCCACTGGTCGTGGCTTGGCGACGCCTCCGAAGGCTTCATCTCCGACAGCAACAAGCGCCTGGCCGCGCATGGTGAACTCGCCTTCCGGGCCGTGAAAGCGCCATTCGTCGCCATCAAAGGTGAAGGGCGCTATCTGCGCCACGACTTCCGCACCAGCCGCTACTGGTCGCCCACCAATTACCACTCGCTCGCCGGCGTCCTGCAGGTCGGTTCGAATATCCGCAACCGATTCTTCTGGACCGCGGAAGCAAAGGCCGGCAGGTCATATGAGGAAGGACGTTCCAGCGATCTTCGCGCGTATGAAGCCAAGGCCACGATTCCAATCACCGATGCCATCGATCTCGTGGCCGACTACGGCTACGGCAAGAGCGGCCGTTTCGATTCCTTCCTCGGCGGCACCACTGGCCCGACGACGTTCACGAATTACTGGCAGCGCCATTTCTATATCGGCTTCCAGGCCAAACGGCTGTTCATGCACGATGACCGCGTCCGCAATCCTTATTACTATGACACGCGGGTACTGGCCGGAGCCTCTCCGGTAATTCCGCCGGTCGGAGAGTCCCACTAATGGACAACAACCTTCCCGAAACCTCGCCAGAGCCGAAGCGCACCGTGAAACGGCCCATGCGGCCGATTACGCAGCTGCTGATTTCGATCGCGATCATCGCCGTCGTCGTCATCGCCACGGTCTTTCTGTTCAGGTATCCGCAGAAACTCGGGCCGATTTTCATTACAGCCCTGGTTGTGACGCTCGCCTCCTTCCTGCTCCTCCTGATCCTGCGGCATTTCATCCTGATCTGGTTCAGCTACCTGCATCAGCGCGAGCTTTCGCAGGAAAGCACGGCCGACGTCTACCCCTTCGTGTCGATCATCGTGCCGGCGTTCAATGAGGCGGAGGTGATTCAGTCCTCCCTGTCGTCGTTGCTGGAGCTTCGTTATCCGTACTACGAGATCATCGCGGTCGACGACGGCTCGACGGACGGCACGTTCGAGCGGATGCGCGAATTCGAAGGCAATCACTACGGTGTGAACGTCTCGGTCTTCCGCAAGGAAAATAGCGGCAAGGCCGACACTCTCAATTACGGCATCCGCCGCTCGAAAGCGCCGATCGTGGTCTGTATGGACAGCGACTCGCGCCTGACGGCGGACGCGCTCCGCTACGCGGTCAAGACATTCGCCGATCCAAACGTCGGGGCGGTAGCGGGCAACGTGAAGGTCATCAACCGCCACAACATCTGGACGAAGCTGCAAGCGCTCGAATATATCGAAGGGCTCAATATCGTCCGCAAAGCGCAGGCGTTCTGGCGCTCGGTCAACGTCATTCCCGGTCCGATCGGCATTTTCCGCCGCGCGGCCATCGAAGCGACGGGCGGTTACGACAGCGACACCTTTGCCGAGGATTTCGACATGACCGTCAAGATCCTTTCGGCGGGATGGAAGATCAATTACGAGCCGAAAGCGGTCGCATACACGGAGGCGCCTGAGGTGCTGCTGGACATCATCAAGCAGCGGTATCGCTGGAGCCGGGGGATTCTGCAGGCACTGCGCAAACAGAAACACCTTCTGGCCAGCACAGGCGGCAACATCACGACCCCGCTGTCGCTGTGGTACATGATTTTCGAAGGGCTGGTGTGGCCGGCCATGAACATCTTCAGCAACCTGTTCTTCGTCTGGATCGCGCTCATTTACGGCATGACCAAGCTGCTGGTGATGTGGTGGATTCTGCTGACCATTCTCGACATCCTCATCGCCAGCCACGCAATTCTGATGGAGCACGAGGATATGGGTCTGGCCATTTACGCGGTGTTTTACCGCTCGTTCTACAT
>JBAVBF010000028.1:0-16866 GCA_049586115.1 Thermoanaerobaculia bacterium
GGTCGGCATAGCGGCGCGCGCCCGCTTCGTCGCCGGCGGCGACGCGTTCGAGCGCGAGCCTTCCGTAGTCGAGTGCCGGCTGCGGAGGCTGCGGTTGCACATCGGCCTTGTTGTCATTTTTCGGCGCCGTGACGGCGACGTTCGGCTGCCTCGTCGGCGTGGGCACGACCGTCGTATGACGGCTGGGCCGCGGCGCTCCCGATTGAACGGCGGGCGCCTGGCTGGCGAAGCGCGCGAACACCGGCACGTTGGCGAGTTGATCGCGCGTGAGCAGCGCCGGAAGGAGTTGCTCGAACGAAGCGCGGACATCCGGCGGCAGTTTCAGCGCCGCATACGATGGCGTGATCCGTTCCGCCTGCAGAACTTTCAGCGCTGACGTGCGCGCATCATCGGCATGCTCGAGCCGGTCATTCGTGACCGCCAGGTACACTTCCGCAGTGATGTAGGATGGGATATCATCGACCCGGCCGAACGCGGCAACGCGCAGTTCGTCCGCCGCACGCGCATAGGCTCCGCGGTTGAAGTCGACCACCCCGCTCTGGAATCGCGTCTCGTAAAAGTTCTGCGCGAAAACCGGAACGGCAGTCAGTATCGAGAGAAGCGCCACGAGCGGGCGCACTAGAGCGTTCACTTTGTAAAAAGCTTTCGAATTCGACCGAACAGACCGCCGGATTCGTGGACTAACGAATCCGGTAAGTCGGGATCGTACACGAGTCCGCGGTTTTCTACGATTGATTTTGGATTGTCGACGAAGAGCGACTGGGCGATTTCTTCGCCGACGAGCGCCGCAACACGCTCCCTCGCGGCCCGAAATCGCGGCTGCCGCTTGGTTACGTTGTGCGCGTCGGTGGCCATCACATGCACCCAGCCCCGCTGCAGCCAATCGATCGCGGTGGCCTGCGCTTCCGGTCCGAACTCGCCCGTGACGCTGCCGGTCGTGACCTGAGTCTTCACGCCGATCCGGATCAGCGACGCCAGAAACTCCGGCTTCGACTGAAAGACGATGTTGCGTTCCGGATGGGCGATGACCGGCGTCCACCCGCTGAGTTGCACGCGGTACAGCGGATCGCGAACGAGCGGCGGCACGTTGTTGCTGGAGAATTCGACGAGCACGTACCGTCCGCCGGCGAGCGGCAGGATCGACTCCGTGCGCAGCATCTCGTCCATGTCGTGTCCGAAAAAGTATTCGGATCCGAGAATGATGCGAGGGCGGTCGCCGACCGCGGCGCGAAGATCGTCAAGGATCTTCGTCAGTTGTGCGCGCGACGTGTTTTGCCAGCGGCCGCGCAGCACGTGCGGCGTGGCCACAATCGTTTCGATCCCTTCCTCCGCGGCCATGCGGCAGAGATCGACCGACTCAGCGAGCGTGCGCGGGCCGTCGTCGACGCCCGGCAGGCAATGGTGGTGGATGTCGATCATGCGAGGAGCAGATCGCCGGTGTTATCCGGCGCGCTGCTTCGACGGTTCCTTCGAACTGTTGCCTTCTTCGTCGTAGTAGTCGTAATAGCTCTTCTTGAACGAGTAGCCGTACTGCTGCAGATCGAGGTTGTTGAGCAGGGCGCCGAGCACCGGGATGTTGCTCTGGCGAAGCCGTTCCGCCGCGCGTTGCACGATGTCGCGGGGCGTCTGACCGCCATGCACGCAAAGCACGACGCCGTCGGCATTTGCGGCCAGAACGATCGAATCGGTCACGGCCATCACCGGCGGCGAGTCGAAGATGACGAACGCGAATTTCGTGCGGAGCTCGTGGATGAGGTGCTTCATCCGATCGGAGCCGAGAAGCTCGGACGGATTGGGCGGCGTCGGTCCCGAAAGGATCAGAGAGAGATTCGGAACCTGCGTGTCCTGGATGACGTCGTCGATCGGGATATTCGCGGCCAGGTAGTTGACCAGGCCGAGGTTCATCTTGCCCCGGAAGACTTTCTGCAGACGCGGACGGCGCAAGTCGGCGTCGATGAGCAGCACCGGCTTGCCCATCTGCGCGAGCACCGTGGCGAGGTTGACGGAGGTGGTGGTCTTGCCTTCCCGGGCAAACGTCGATGAGATGACGATCACCTTTGGCGAACTGGCGGAAGCGAGCAGCAGCGACGTGCGGAACGCGCGATACGCCTCGGCGATGGCCGAGCGCGAGTCGCTGTGCGGAAGCAGATCGATGCCTGCCTGCGCGTCGGGAGTATCGGTGACCGGGCGAAGACGCGGCGTGCCGCGGCCGTATCCATAGCCGTATCCATAACCGCCGCGGCCGGCGGAGTTCGCCGACGGGATGACGCCGAGAGACGCGAATTTCGTGACGCGCTCCAACTCCTCGGGTGTCTTGATCGAACGGTCCATGTACTCGAGGAAGAAGATCGCCGCGAGCCCAAGCACGACGCCGAGCGGGAAAGCGCTCTGCAGGTTCTTCTTCATGGTCACGTTGAACCGGCTCGTCGGAAGCTGCGCATGGTCGACGATGTGGATGTTGTTCGACGAAGTCGATCCTCGCAGCCGCGCCGTGACTTCTGTTTCGTTCTGGCGTTTCTCGAGTTGATCGAGAAGGGCCTGCTTCGACGTCAGCGTGTTGGTGAGATCCGTAAAGCCGGCCGCGCTGGCGTTGATGTTCAGCGTCTCCTGCTTCTGGGTGTTGACCGCTGATTCCATCTGGCGTTCACTCTGCTGCGCCGCTTCCAGGTCGCGGCGTGCGGCGTCTTTCGCGCGCTGGAACGCGGCCGCGATTGCTGCTGCGCGTGACTGGTGCGTCTTGTCGATGGAGTTCCTCAGCGCCACCATGTCCGGGTGCCCGGGCAGGAAGGTCGTGAGTTTCTGCTGGTACTCGCGCAGCTTGCGCGACTCTTCTTCCGTGAGCTGGGTGACGAGAGGATCGCCGCTGGTGACCGATTCAGGATTGGCACGCGACATAGCATCGAATGCATTCTGTTTTTCGAGCCGGAGGTTCGTGGCATTCTGCAGGTCGGTGTTCACCTTCATCAGCCGTTGGAAGGGAATGCTGCTCGCGTCGGCGGTGGAGATGATCCCCTTGGTCTCGCCGTAGTGCTGCAATTTCCCTCGGGTGGCGTCGATGTCGTCCCGGATCTGCTTGATCTGGCGATCGAGAAAGTCGCCGGCCTGCTTGACCGATTCAAACTTTTTTTCGTTGTTGAGATTGATGTACGAGTCGCCGATGCCTTCGGCGATTTTCTGCGCCAGGCGCGGCGAGGTCGAGACGTAGCCAACGTCCACGAGCGACGTGCTGCGGACGGGAACGACGTCGAGCGGACCGACCACGGCGCCTGCCATCTGCGAACGGATCTGCGCGATCTGCGCCGGCGTCTTGCCCTTGATGCCGGCCGGGTAAAACTCGGCATCGCTGAGCAGCTTCTGATCGTCGATGACTCGCTCGCCGAGACCGCGGCTCTTCAGGAGCACGTACTGCGTCTGCAGGAACTCCTGGTCCGATGCCGCGATGCCGAAGAGATCATCGACGGTGAGTTGATTCGGATTCTCACGCTCGATCTGAATCTCGATCGCCGACCGGTACAGCGGCTTGGCGAACTCGCTGGCCAGATACGTCCCCAGCATCACCACGACAACGATCGACAGCGCGACTTTCCAGCGCTTGTAGATGATGTTCCAGTAATGAGAGAGATGGACTTCCTGCGTGTTCAGGTCCATGGGTGATGGTAACCGGTAATTGTTGCAACGGCTTCCATGGTGCAGACACGAGCGTTTGCGCCCGCTGCGATCAGAAGAAGCTTTCCTTGAAAACGATGCGGTCGCCGTCGAGCAGCACGACATCGTTCTGGCGGCCATCGATGATTTTCTTGAAGTCGTATTTGAACGTCTTCTCGGCGCCGTTGACAACGCGCTTCAGGATGACTGCCTTTGATGCGCGGTCGGTCGGTCCGCCGGCGGCGGCCAGAGCCTGCAGCAGCGTGGGCGTCTGCGAGCGGCGGAACTGCACGCTGCCCGGATGCATCACTTCGCCGAGGACGTAGATGTTGATCTGACTGTCGATGGGAACGTTGATGACGTCGTTCGGGCGAAGCGGGAGGTTGAGATCGGGATTGCCGTTGACCATGAGGTCGTCGATGTCGACGGCGATCTGTTCGGTGAGGCCGTTCGCGGCCGTGCGCAGCACGTAGAGCGTGCGCCCGTAGCCGTTGGCGAGACCGCCGGCCTGGGTGATGGCCTGAATGAGAGAAATGTTGCCGGTGATGCCGATCCGGCCTGGCCGCGTCACGGCGCCGATCACGGAGATCGGTTTGCTGCCCGCCTCGAGCACGGTGACCGTCACGTCGGCTTTGTTGATGTACTTCGCCTCGAGCATCGTCTTGATGCGGGTTTCGAGATCGGCCGGCGTGAGGCCCGAGACTTCGACTTTGCCGAGCAGCGGCATGGTGATCCGGCCGTCGTCGCTGACGGTGATCTTGGTGTTGAGGCTGGGATCCTGAAACACCTTCACCTCGATGTAGTCGCGCGGACCGATGGGAGCGTCGCTCGCGCTCGGGGCAGCTTCAGCACCGAGCATTCCGGGCTGCACCTGCGATTGCGCAACGGCTGGCTGCGCCAGAGCGGCAACAGCGATCATCGCGGCGGTGAGTGTGAGATAGGAGATGCGTTTCATTTTGAATCCTTCCAAAGCTAAGCGCCGCGACCCCATGTCTCAGGAGCAGCGGCGAGCAAAACAACTCTCGTTCGCCATTGGACCGGCGCGCATCGTAGGCGAGCGTTGTCATCTCGCCGTTCCGAATGATGTGAATCTTTCATCAAACGGCCGCCCTCTGTTCAGGAGTTGGGATAGTTATTTGGACAACGATATTACGGCGTAAACGACAAGCGGAACAGGACCCGTATTCCTTTGTCCTCATTGAGATCGAAGTTTGAAGTTCGATTGACGTACCCGATGTCGAGGCCGCCCAGCAGGCGCGCGAACGCGTAGGTGAAGCCGATGGAGGGGAAGCTGAAAACGTCGCGGCGTTTGAGGAACCCGTGCGGGCCGTTGACGGGGACGTCGTAGAGGTCGCGCCCGAGCGCGTACTGCACGTTGAGGGTCAGACGGCGTGTCACGTCCCACGCCACTCTGGCGCTCACCCGGTCGGCGACGTAGTAGTTGTTGTCGGTGAACAGCGAGAAGTCGAGGTCACGCGACGCGTTCAGGGTTCCCGTCGTCGACGTCCCGAACTTTTTGCTCGATGAGAGGTTGCCGAGCGCGCCCTGAAAGTCGTGCTGTCCCGGTTCGAGGAAGGTCAGTTGGCCGGAGCCCGCTTCGATGCGCGTGACCGTGCGGCCGCTGTCGTGAACGAAGCCGGCGCCGAAGAATGACCGATGACTGTCTTTGGTGATGGCGTTCTGGAATGTGTAGTCGCTGAACTCGCCGGTGACGAAGAGCGACGTGAGCGGAAAGGTCTTGTGGTTCGCCGAAATGCGGTAGTTGTGGCCGGAACGATCGAGCAAGTCCACCGGCAGCGCCGGTTGGATTTTGTCGAGCGGATACGAAGTCTTCAGCGACGCTGCATTGAACGTGACGCTGGTGCGGCTGGAGTACTTCAGCTCTCCCGTGACGCCGTAGTTCGTCGCACGCTCCGAGAGCAGCCTCGCGATCTCCGCCACGTCTGCACGCAGCTGGTCGGCGTTTTCCGCATACACGTCGACGTAGAGGTGATTGAGCAGGTACTGCGCATCGGCGCGGGCGTGATATCCGAACACGGTGCTTCTGCCGTTGCGGCTGAAGAAGCTCAACTCGGGACGGACGTCAATCGAGTAGATCGTTTTTTTCGACGGGACGATGTAGAGGCGCGTCGGTCCCTGGATGCCGAAGCGGAATCCCGATTGCCGGTCAGCGGTCGGGACGTAGAAACTGGAGTCGTAGCCGATGTCGGAAAGCTGGAAGGTGCTCAGAAGGTAGAACGGGCCGTGGTGGAAATGAGCTTTGCGGAGATCGGCAGCGATCTCCTGGCTTGCGGCAAACGCCCGTTCACGGTCACGTAGACCGTTCTGCGCGAAGGCGCTGCCCGCAAACGCGCACAGAGCCAGGGCGACGAAAAGAAGCCGCTTTCCTTGCCGCACGTACCCTCCCATTGCCGTCAACGTAAGATTCGGACCGCTCCGATGTTAGCACGGCCTCTACAATGGCCGGATGCGAAACGCGATCGAGCTTGCCCTCTTTGCGGCGCTTCTCGCGTTTCTGGTGTGGGTCCCGATGCCGTTCGGATCGGCCAGCGATGCATCCCAGCCGGCGCTGATTCTTCCTGCTCTGGTGATCGGCTGCGCCGCCGCGTTGCTGCGCGCGACCGGCAAACCGCCGTTGGTGCTGACGCGGCCCGCCCGCATCTGGATCGCCGGCGGAGCTCTGTTCGTCCTTGTGATCGCGCTGCAGTTGCTGCCGCTTCCGCCCGCGCTGCTGTCGTTGATTTCTCCGCAGTCGGCAGCGATCTGGGCTCGGGCTACGCACGTCGCCGCGCTCGCGGGCGTCAGCGCGGGAACGAATCATCCGATCACGATCGACCCGCAACACACCGCACTTCACTTCTATCGCGTGCTGGCGTACTTCGCGACCTTTCTCTCCTCGATGATCCTTGCCCGCGACACGGTGCGGCGACTGGTGCTCGCCGCGGTTCTCGGCTGCGTGGGCATTTTCGAAGCACTCTATGCCGTGCACGAAGCGGCCCTCGGGCGCTACGCAATCTGGGGATGGAAGAACAATCTCATCTTCGGCCGCGCGACCGGGACGTTCGTCAATCCGAATCACTTCGCGCACTACGCGGCGATCGTTCTGCCGATGGCGCTCTACGTTTCCGCCTACGCCTGGCATACGGCCGCCCCGACGGGCGCTCCGTTCGGACGCCGCTTCGTCAAACTGGTCGAGCGCCGCTTCTTTCCGTTCGCGTTCGGACTGCTCGCGGCGCTCGGCTGCGTGACGGCCGTGCTCGTGTCCGAATCGAGAGGTGCGGTCCTGGCGCTCATCGGAGGATTCGCGCTGGTTGGCGCGCTGGCCAGCGATCGGAAGAACGCGGCATTGCGTTTCATCCTGATTGCCGCCGCCGTTTCTGCTGCGATCCTTGCCGCGATCGTGGTGCTAGGCCGTCCGGGTACCGTGACCCGATTCGAGACCAGCAAGACCTCGCAAGTCGAGGCACGCCGCGATTCGGTCATGGCCGCGTTTCGCATCTGGAAGATGTTTCCGCTCCTCGGCAGCGGCGCAGGAACGTATCCGGATGTCGTGTTGACTACGGGCGTGGCGGTGGGAGACACCGTACCCAATCACGCCCATGACGACTACGCCGAGATCCTCGGCACGACCGGCGCCCTCGGCCTCGTCGTCTCGCTCGTCCCGCTGCTCGGCGGTTTCGCGGCGCTGATCCGGAGCGCCGTCGGACCGGACGGCGAACCGATGAGTTGGCGTCGCCGCGCATTCAAGGTTGCCGCGCTCACGAGCGTCGCCATCGCCATGATCCACGCGCTCGTCGACTTCAACTTCTTCATCCCCGCAAATCCGATCACGCTCGCCGCCATCGCCGGAGCGGCCGTCGTCGCTAGAGAGTCGTGATGCTCGCGACGCGCAGCTGCCGCCCCGCGCCGTTGCGCGTCCGCGGATTCGCCAGCACGACTTCGATACGGTGCGGGCCCGGATTTCCGACGGGGACAATGAAAGCGCGCCGCGCGCCAATTTCCCCTTCGGCACGCAGCGCGTCATCGACGTAGATTTCCGCATACGCGGCGACGTCGTCGGTATGCGTGGTTTCGATGGTGAGCGACACCGCGTGGCCGGCTTCGAGGTTCCGCCACCCGCGGTTGCAGATATCAGTGCCGCAGAGTCCCTGCCATTCGGATTCGGACACGTGCGGGCGCCGCGGATCGTCTGCGCCTAATTCGATCTGCCGGGCGATATTAACGAGGCCGAGTTTCCGCGCCAGCCGGATTCGAGTCTGATCGGAGGCGGCGCCAGCCTTGCGCGTGACGATCTCCAGGCCGTCGAGTGGCTCCAGACCGTGCCGGAGCGCGTAGTCGACGACGCCGTCGACGACCGCAGGACGCGGCGGCATTTCATCGAGCGGACGTTCATGAAGTTCTTTCAGCAACGCCACGATCAGCGGCTCGGAGTCCGCGAAGTACGGCGGATCGGGGAAGTGTGCGATCAGCTCGGCGGGTGAGGCCGTGTGCACGCGTGCATTGAAATCGACGGCGCGCAGCTGCTGGAATTCACCGCGCAGTTTGCGATAGTCATCGAAGCGGCCGTTCGGCAATGCGAGATCGATGAGCACTCCCGTTGAATACTCCGTGTGCGGTTGCGCGCGCTCAAGCATCGAGAGATCGCCCGTGAGCTCGAAGAGCGGACCGGCCATGCGGGCGAAGGTGAACGGATCCTGCAGCAGCGGCGCATACGCGGCGAACGCTTCCTGCTGATCCTTCGGCGAGAGTTCTGCCCAATGAAAAAACGCTGCGCGCGCAAATGAGTTCGGCGGTCCGGGGCGCCCGGGGGCGAGCGCCGAGGCATGGACATAGGCAGCGTGCCAGAGCTGCAACCGATTTTCGTTCCGCGCGTCGAGGGCCACCTCGGCGAGGACCGTTGCCGCTTCCCAATCAGCAGGATGTCTGGCCACGCGCGCTGCCAGTTCGGTCGCGGTGCGCGGCAGCGGTGGCGATCCGATCTCGGGCGGCCGCAGTTGGAAGGCCGCGGCGGCGATCAGCATCGTCATCGCAACGCCGATCAGAAACAGCTTTCCGCCAGATGCGCTCATGTCAGGATTCGTTCCCACGATGCCAGCGCGAGTTGTGGCGCGAATTTCTCTTCGTACAGGCGCCGTCCTCGAAGTCCCATCGCGCGCGCGCGGTCGCGATCGTTCGCGAGCTCGCGAATGCTGGTCGCCAGCGCGTTGCCGTCGCCGGGTTTGATGACGTAGCCACAGTCATAAGTCCGGATGATACGCGCCAGATCGCTGTCCGCCGCGCCGACGAACAGCACCGGCCTCGCGACCGCGAGCACGCCGTAAAACTTGCTCGGGACGATCAGCCCTTCGAGCGATGGCAGCAGCGTGACCAGATGCGCGTCGGCGGCGGAAAGACTCTCGCTCAACCGCTCGCGCGGCGCGTAGCCGGCGAAGCGAACGTTCGGCAATCGCTCCGCGCGCATCGCCTCGAGCTGCGCGCCGCCGCCGGTGATGACGAATTCGATCGCGGCCTCATCGCGCAATGCGCGAATTGCGGCGAGCATCGTCCGCGCATCGTGCGCGCGCCCGAGGTTGCCTGAGTAGCCGGCGATGAAGCGATCGTGCGGGATGTCGATCGGATGCAGCGCCGCGTCGGCCCAGTTGTGGATCACGACCGCGTTCGGCAAGCGTGCCGCCATCGAATCGCCGAGGGCGACGTTTGTGTGCGCGCGGCGCAACGACCAATCGCGGATGCTTCGCAGAACGCGCAACGAGCGCATTCCGAGCGCCTCCGCCACCTCGGGAAAAAGATCCTGCGTCCAGTTGATCAATCGCGCGCCGCGCAGCATCGCCGCAAGCGCCGCAACGACCGAGATCATCGGCGGATCGGTCAACGCCACGATCGTCGAATCGCGTTCCGCGCCGCGCAGGAGCGCGAAAAATGCGCTGATGTAAAACGTCGCGTAGTCGATCGCCCGGCCGGGGAGGAATCCGCGGCCGAATCGCGTCGACCAGACTCGGCGAACGTCGACGCCGGCGATCGTTTCGTGCCGCGGCAATCGCGCGGCCGCGTCGTCATATCGCTGCCGGCTCGTCACCACGCCCACCGTCCGTCCGCGCGCCGCAAGATGAAACGCCAGATCGGAGAGCATCTGACTTGTTGCAGAATGATCGGGATGAAAGTAGCGATTGACGAAGAGCACGCGTCGCGTCATTGCGGTGCGGCCATTATCCGCGAAGCACTTCCACAATGATCATCCTCGGTCTCAACGCCCATCACGCCGACGCCGCCGCGTGCATCCTCATCGACGGCAAGCTCGTCGCGGCCGCCGAGGAAGAGCGATTCCGGCGCATCAAACATTGGGCTGGATTCCCGTCCGTGGCGGTCCGCTACTGCCTCGACGAAGCGCGTGTCGATCTCGATGACGTCGACCACATCGCCGTCAACCGCGATCCGAACGCGCGGCTTTTTCAGCGCGCGAAGTTCATGCTCGCCAAGCGTCCGTCGCTTGGCGCGATCCGGAAGCGGCTCGCGAATCGGCTGCAGGTCGCCGGTATCGAAGAGGAGTTGAAGCAGGCCTTCGGACTCGAAACGTTGAAGCCGAGGCTGCATCATGTCGAGCATCATCGCGCGCATCTGGCGTCCGCGTACTTTGTCGCGCCGTTCGACGACGCCGCGGTGCTCTCGGTCGACGGCTTCGGCGACTTCGTCAGCTCGATGTGGGGCGTCGCGTCGAAAAACAAGATTGAGGTTCTCGGCGAGGTCGGCTTCCCGCACTCCCTCGGCATCTTCTACACGGCCATGACACAGTTTCTCGGCTTTCCGCACTACGGCGACGAGTACAAAGTCATGGGCCTCGCGCCGTACGGCAAGCCGACGCAGATGGATGCGATGCGCGACATCGTGCGCGTGCAAGGCGACGGCACGTTTCGCCTGAATCTTGACTACTTCACGCATCACTCCGCTGGTCTCGACATGGTGTGGCAGGGCGGGATGCCGGTGATCGGTCCGGTGTTTTCGAATCACCTCGCCGATCGCCTCGGCGCGGTGCGTGCGGCCGACGAACCGATCGAACAGAAGCACAAGGATCTCGCCGCGTCGATGCAGGCGATGTTCGAAGAAGCCTTCTTCGCGCTCGCGAACGCGCTGTACGAAAAGACGAAAAATCCGCGCTTCTGCCTGGCCGGCGGCTGCGCGTACAACAGCGTCGCGAACGGACTCGTATTCGATCGCTCGCCGTACAAGGATCTCTACATTCAGGCCGCGGCGGGCGACGCGGGCGGCGCGATCGGCGCAGCCTACTGGGTCTGGAACGAGATCCTCGGCAACACGAAGTCGTTCGTGATGACGCATGCGTATTGGGGTCCCGAGTACGACGACGTTGCCATCGACGAGTCGATCGCCGCGCGCCGCGCCGATCTCGATGCCGCGAACTGTACGGTCGAACGCGTGACCGACGAGCGCGATCTTTGCCGCCGTACCGCGGCGCAGATTGCGGATGGCAACGTCGTCGGCTGGTTTCAGGGTCGAATGGAGTGGGGACCGCGTGCGCTCGGCAATCGCTCGATCGTCTGCGACCCGCGCCGCGCGGACATGAAGAACATCCTCAATCAGAAGATCAAGCGGCGCGAGTCGTTCCGTCCGTTCGCACCCTCGGTGCTGCGCGACGCGGTCGGCGAATGGTTCGAGACCGACTACGACGTCCCGTTCATGCTGCAGGTCTACCAGATCCGCGAAGAGAAGCGCGCGCAGATTCCGGCGGTGACGCACGTGAACGGATCGGGGCGCCTGCAATCGGTCGACGAAGAGCAGAACGGGCGCTACTACCACCTCATCGAAGCATTCCGCGACGCCACCGGCGTCCCGCTCGTGCTCAACACTTCATTCAACGAAAACGAGCCGGTGGTGAACACGCCGGCGCAGGCCCTCGACTGCTTCCTGCGCACGAAGATGGATCTGCTCGTGATGGGCGACCTAATGATTTTTCGCGCCTAGCCTGCGCTGATTGAGATACAGGAAGATGCCGGCGACGGTGAACGCAATGGCCATGAGAACAACCAAGCCCCAGATGTGGACGAACAGGAACTCGAATGCCGACTTGAGTATCCACAACAGAGCGATGCCGAGGATGGCGGTGAGGACGGCTGCGGCGACGGATTCACGGGTCATAGATCACTCTAGGGTACTGATCGAGCAGCGCTGACTGCTACTGCGATCGATATTAACCCGAGAAGATCGGGGACCCTCACCGTCAGCCAAGGGTTTTCATCCAAACCAAGCATTTTAGACGCGGCGGCAAGAGCGAGCATTCCAAGTACAACAAAGAATGACAAAAATAGGGGAGGAACGAGTTTGCCACGCTCATTCTCACCGGTGCTGACGTAAGCTCCGAAGAGAATCGTCAGGGCCACGAGAAGAAGGTCGAATTGGACAGCGAGAACTTTCTCGGGGTCAGCATCCCATTGCGCTTTAAGCTGAGCAGGATTGCTCAAAGCCTCCTGGACGAAGTCGAATAGGACTGTAAGCGCGACAGTCGCGAGTGAAAAAACGACGTCCAGAGAAAGACGGCGAACTCCCATAGCCCGGTGTTGTTCATCTTTCTGCAACGATCGTCGATTGCTCGCCATGCTGATGTATGGCTTTTATATCATTCCCGGGCGGACAACTCGCGCGACGGCTACCGCATGGCGGCCTCGCAAGGCTACTTCGTTGCGAGGATGAGGTAATCGCCATCCTCGGCGCCGTCCTTCAAAAGTTGCAACTTGAATCCCGCATTGCCGAGAATCGCCCAGCAGGTCTCGTGTTGGTGCCAGCCGTGCGTCGACAGCGCGATCGTCAGTGCTCCTCCGGCGAGTAACTCTGTCGCGCCGCGAAGCGCGTCGCTCTCCGCGCCTTCGATATCCATTTTGATGAAGTCGGGCCGCGCCGCGCGTCGATTGGCGATCAGCTCATCGAGCGATGCGGTGACGACGCGAAGATCGCCCTCCTCGGCCAAGCCTCCCATCGACGCGTGCTGCGCAATCCGGAAATGCGCTTCGCCGCTCGTCGCGGCGATCGCGAGCGCGTCGACGTCAACGTTTGCGACCTCATTCAGCCGGATGTGCCGCTCGAGAAATTCGAGATTGCGAGGCAATGGCTCGAACGCGTAGACGCGTCCTGAATCGCCGGCCAGCTTCGACGCGAGCAGCGTGAAGAAACCGGCATTCGCGCCGATGTCGTAGACGATTGCACCAGGCCGGATATGTTCGCGAAACAGCCGCTGCATGTGCCGCTCGTACGTGCCGAGCCAGCATCCGTTCGTGCTCGAACCGGCGATCCAGCGCCAGCCCTGCAACTCGCCGGTGCGAATGCGCACGACCGACTGCGCGGGCATCAAATGCAGCGGCATGCGGACCAGATTCGCGAACAGCCTGCGAATGCGCGACATCAACGGCCTCTCCGGAACAACTCGATCGACAGCATCCCCTCGGCCAGAAAGCGCTCGAACGCGTAGCGCCAGCCGGCGCGGCCGTCGAGCAGCGCGCGCTTTGCGATCAACGTGTAGAACAGCGTCGCCAATGGTGCGATGACGCGCAGCTTGCGGATGCGGCCCTGCATCGGCAGCGCGCGCCACGAGGCGGCGCGAAGTTTCGCCGCCTCCTTCCGCATGTACTTACGCTGGCGGTCGATAAAACGGCGCAAATCTTTTCGGTCGTCGTGGATGAGGGGCGTGCGCAGCCGTTCGACGCGGCCGTGAACGCGGACGCGTTGCGTATGCCCGTCCTGCCAGATTTCGAACGCGCCACGGCGCAGCAGGACGGCGCGCGGCGGATAGAGCGCCGATCGCAGCGGGCGTCCGTTGATCGCGTAGACGAACGCAGCTTCGTATGCCGCCAGATCGGGCGGCGGTTCCAGCGATGCCATCTCGCGAACGAATGCCTCGGGGACAAAGTAGTCCGCATCGAGCGTGAGCACCCACGGCGTCGTCACCTGCTCGACGCCGAACGTCCATTGCCGGTCGTGTGAATCGAACGCCCGAGGAATGACGCGAACGTTCGCGAAGCCGCGCGCGATGTTGATCGTGTCATCGCTGCTCATGCTATCCACGATCACCACCTCGCGCGCCCACGCCAACTGCGCGAGCGTCCGGCGGATGTTCGCCTCCTCATCGCGCGTAAGGATCAGCGGTGTGATTCGATCGAGCATCAGCCTCGCTCCCGTTTCACGGCGCGTTTGATTGCCGTGTGAAGGAGGATTGCGTTGCGGAATCCGAGGAGCCGCGCGAGGACGCGCATCGACCGCTGCTGTTCTTCGTCGCGCGGTTGAAAATTCGGATCGAGCTCGCGGATGTGGATTGCTGCCGTGTCGAACGCGCGCCGATCGTACAGGCTGAGCACGCGCATTTCCTTGTAGAAATATTGGCCGAGGCGCCGCCGGCGAGCGGGCGTCAGCACTCCATCCGCCGCCAGGCGCTCTTCGATTTTGTAGAGGATCCGGTGATGTTCGCGCGCGTTCGCGAGCATCGTCGTATGCGTCATGCGCGCGCCGCCGTGTTCGCGCATGACGTACGCGGCTCCTTCGACGGTCGTGATCGCGTTCGCGCCGAGGGCGGCCTGGCAGAAGTAGTCCCAGTCATCGAGCTTGCGCAGCGCGGGATCCCAACGCCACTCCGGCTTGCGAACGTAAAGGCCGGCCGACGTCGGTACCGCGATGCCGGCCAGGACGTCATCGGCGATCGAATGGAACTCGGGCGCGCTGTACGTCGTGATTCGTCCGTTCACATCCGCGTTCCAGCCCGATGCGGCGATGTCGGCGCCCGTCGCTTTGATCGCGCGAACTTCGGCCGCTAGATGACCGGGAACGAGGATGTCGTCTGAATCGAGAAACTTGACGTAGTCGCCGCGCGCGCGGTCGAGACCGAAGTTCCGCGCGGCCGATTGTCCGCCGTTCTCTTCGAGCCGAAAGCAGCGGATTCGCGGATTGTTGTATTCGCGCAGACGATCCCAGGTGCCGTCGGTCGAGCCGTCGTCGACGACGATAATCTCAATCGGAACCTCGGCCGCCGCGGCGAGCGCGGAGTCGATCGCTTCCGCGATCATGGCCGGCCGGTTGTAGACCGGAATGATGATGTCTACGGTCGCCATGTCTGACTTTCGCGACCCTGCGCGATGCGAAGGTAATGCTCTTCCATCTCACGGCTGACGCGGTCCCACGTGAAGCGGGCGCTCACGAGCTCCCGTCCGCGCCGGCCCATTTGCGCGCGCAATTCTGGATCGCGCAGAAGACGCTGAATCGCGTCCGCCAGCGATTCGGGCGCGCCATCGATCACGATGCCCGCCTCGGCCTGCTCCACATCCGCGGCCAGTCCCACTTCGCGCGTCACGATAACCGGCATCGCGGCGGCCATCGCCTCGAGGACGACGTTGCCGAAATTCTCGGAGTGCGATGGGAGGACGAGCGCGGTGGCGGTCGCGAACAACGTCTCCTTTTCGGCGCCGGCGACCTCGCCACGAAACTCGACGTGGTCTGCAATTCCATTTCGCTCCGCCTGTGCTCGCAGTTGCGGCGTGAGATTCTCCTCATCGTTGCCTGCGATCACGACCTTCACCTCTGGCACCGACTGCAGGGCGTCGAGCAGGCGGTCCAGACCTTTCTTCCAGTTGATGCGGCCGAGGGCGAGGAACGTGTTGGGAAGCCGCGGCGCCGTGGAGAGGGCAGGAAGATCGATCCCGTTCGGCACGATGAACGGCGCCGGCAGCGGCATCGCCGTTCGCGAGGCGTCATCCCATTCTGCCTGAGCAGTGAAATGGATGCCGGCTGCATGCGCGAAGTTGCGGCGTTCGAACGCACGCAGCCAAAGCCGTTTCGCGAACGCGCTCTTCCGCGCGATCAACTCCGGCACGAGCATTCCCCGGGGCGAGATCACGTACGGAACGTGCCGCCGTTCCGCCGCCCGGGCCGCGGCATACGTCGGCCAGAGAAAGACGGAGTGAAGGTGTACGGCGTCGTACTTCGCGATCTCGCGGTGGAGCGCCGCGCGCATCCGCGGCGAGTAGTACAAACGGCGGAACGCCGACGGAAAGTAGCGGATCGAAACGCCATCGAGCTCGACAGGCGTCTCCAGCGCCACCGGCGATTCGCCATCGCCATCCACGTTCGTCGTGAAGACATCGACCTGATGTCCGCGGCGGGCGAGGGCGCGGCACAGTCCATGGACGGCATAGATCGGACCGCCGTATCGCGTCGCGGGCAGGTAGGTCGGAATGACGTGGAGAAGCCGCACGCGTTGTACGGTGCTATGCGAGGGCGGGCGACGTCAACGACCTTTCTTGCGGCTCCGCACTCGCGTCCACCGCGGCCTGCGCAACCAGCCGCTCGTCCAGCGTTGCCGTTGCGAACATGCAGCCGATGAAGAATGCCGTCAGCAGTGTGAGCACCGGATCGGAGTAGGCCTGCGCCGAGACCATGAACTCGACGATGTTCGCCACGATGATTCCGAACAGCGCCGCGCGCGCCAATTGCGACGAGCCGGGAACGTCAGGGACGGCGGAGATTTTCAGCATCGTCAGGATCATGGTCAGGCCGAAGAGGGCCACCGACAGCAGGCCAGGGATCCCGAGCTCGATGGCCAGTTTTCCAAGTCCGCCTTCCTGCCAGCCCAGCGCGGTCGCGGCGCTGTTTTCCGAGATGACGTGATAGACGCCCTGCGTGGCCGTGCCGAGGCCCGCACCCATGATGCCGGCTTCTTCGACGGTGCCGATGAGGCCTCCTTCCAGCCGGCCCCAGACCTCCTCCTCGGTCGTATACGCGCTCTTGGTGTACGCGCTCGACTCTTCGTTTTGCGACAACTTCGTCGTCACGACGAGGAGGATGACGCTGATCAGCGCGAAGGCAATCAGTTTCGGCGCGGAGAGGCGCCGGAAGTAGCGCCACAGAAATGCTGCCCCGAAGACGGCGATCATGTAGATCGCCTTGCGCCGTCCGCTCATCAAACAGTTCAGGAATCCCCATCCGCTGACGACCAGCCAGATCCACGCGCTGCGAAACGATTGCAGCCGCACCGTCATGATGATTCCGATCATCGTCAGCGTGGCCGCGTGCCATCCCATGATGTCCGGACCGCGGTAAAAGCCGGAAAGGAGGCGAACATTGAGGCCGGTCAGAAAGCGCATGTTCTCGCCGATGGCAACCGTGCCGAGCGCGCGCCAGGGGACGCGAAAATATTCGAGCGGCGTTCCGATCATGGCGATCGACGTCACGACC
>JBAVBF010000029.1:0-3102 GCA_049586115.1 Thermoanaerobaculia bacterium
TCGGTCACAACGGCGTCGTGCGCGATAGCGTCTGGGGCGACAGTCTCGCTCACGACGGCGTCGTGCGCGACGTCAGGCGCGACCGCATCATGCTCGCCCGCGTCGATCTTGCCGGTATCCGGGGAACCGACATCGGCAACTTGCGTATCGGTGTGCCCGGCTTCGGAGCTGCCTGCGTCCGCCGCGTCTGAAATCGCAACCTTGCCTGAAGTCCCTCCACAGGCCGTCATGACGGCCAAGACGAGCAATAGTGCGAAAGTCGCGAGGCGAGCATTTAATGATCGGGTCATTCGTTTCTCCAGAGCAGTTCAAGTCATGTTGGCGGCGTGTACCTTGGATGCGCCCCGTTGTGCCGCTCTCAAGGCACGTTCTGGGCCACTGTGCGGAATGCGCTGAATCCCGCACTCCGGCACCGCGACTCAATCAAAATGATGCGCAGGCACCGGTCAGTTCGACGGGAGGCAATCGGCCGGCCCGTCAGTGAAGCTTCAGGCAGCGATTCGCATCGGACCGACTGAATCACCGAGCTCCTGCTCGAGATGAATGCGGATTCGGTTCTTGAGGTGCGATTCGAGCTGCCGGGTGCGCTCGCGAGTCACTCCAAAACCGACGGCCAGGGTTTTCAGAGTGACCGGCTCATCCTTCATCAGGCGCCGCTGAAAGATCTCGCGGTCTCTTCCGCGAAGGTGCTCACCGAAGGCCTTCAGATTCGTTCGTACCCGCTCGACAAGCTCGGCGCGCTCGACCTGCACGTCGGGTTGCGACGTCGGCGAGTCGCTCAGCGCATCTCCCCAGGTCCTCGGGGCATCTGCGTGCGACCTGAGGGGAGTCTCTAGCGACGTCTCGCCGACGGCGAACCGGCCCAGCATCGAGACGACTTCACTTTCTTTGACATCCAGGGTCTTCGCGATCTCTTTCGCGTCGATCTCGACGCCCCGGGCCTCGAATTTCTTCCGCGCCTTTTGCAGGCCGAAGAACAGCCGGCGCTGCGCTTGCGTCGTCCCGGTCTTGACCAGGCGCCAGTTTTCCATCGTGTACTTGAAGATGTACGCTCGAATCCACCAGGACGCGTACGAGCTGAGCTTGACGCCGCGGCTTGGGTCGAATTTTTCGACCGCGTGGACGAGCCCCACGTTTCCCTCCTGGATCAGATCGCGGATGTCGGTTGGCGCGTGGCAATGCTGTCGCGCTATCTTGACGACCAGCCGTAGATTGGCTTTCACCAGCCGCTCGGCCAAGAGCGGGTCGCGGCTCTTGACATACTCTGTTGCGCACCGATGTTCCTCGGCGGCGTCGATGGGGGCAGTTCCGCGCATGTCGAGCCCATTTCGTAGATTGACGGACATTTTTTCACCTTCTGGCGTTTAGTATTGCCGCCACAAGGTAATCACCGAGGGAGATCCCCCTAGTCGGGGAAACCCGCGTCGTTTGTAAGGCTTTACCCCTCGGCTTCGACCGTACCTTTTCCAACGACGTCGCGTCGGCCGCTCGAAGCTCATTCTCGAACGCTGACGATGGCTAGCAGCGATTCAGTCAGTTGCGCGCCGGTCTCGTGACGTCGCGGAAGACCCCGGCTTCGGCAGGTCCATTCCACCTGGTTACCGAATCGATCACAACGTTGAGCCGCCTCGCGGCGTCCTGCGCTCGGCGCATGACATGACGGTTGACCACGACGGGGGCGGGGCCGAGCACGACGGGTTGAGGCGGTCGTTGCAGACACGGACGCAACGCCACCAGCGCCGCTTGCGCATCGGAGCGGACGGCGTGAGCGTGGTCGTCGTCGCGTATCGAGAAGGTTGCCCGCTCGAGCAGAGCCAGCGTCTCCCGCTCGAGTTGGTCGAGAATGGCCTTGTCGGTGTCAGTCATTGAGAGCTCCGCCTCATCTATGAGATCCGTCGAACCGCGCAACGAGGTGAAAAAGCAATGCGCATTGTTCGGGAAAGCGGAAGGCTCTCATCACTTGACCGTGAGGTGGATGAGGTGCATCTTCTCGCGTAGCGGGTTGTAGTTTGGCTCGCTACTCCCCCACGCCACGGCTTTTGGTGACATGGCCGGACGGCCGATTCAGAAGCGTTGGGAATGGAAGAAGGGGTGAGTGAGAAGGATGGCGGCTCGTTCGCTCGCGTTCCTCAGATCGCGGATGCAATCTTCGCGTCGGCCACAGCCACGCCATGCTCGATGAAGGCCAACATGCCCGCTGCGTGGACGCCTGGCTCGAGGGATCTGCGACGGGTCTCGCCCCGGACGCGCTTCTTCGTCTCTTCGAAGCAGCGCTGGACGCGGTTTGGATCCGAACCAACACCACGCTCGGCGAAGTGACGCTGACGGCGATCGCCGAGCGCGTTCTTCACAACGCTTCGGAGCAATTCTCGCTGCTATCGTCGCTCAAGATCGAACCAACGAGAGGCATTCAGTGCCGCGAGCTCAGCGTCCGGATCGGTTCCGTGGACGCCGCCGAGCTGCGCGAAGCGATCCGCTTCGTGCTGGTGGAGCTGCTGACCGTCCTCGGCAACCTGACCGCCGAGATCCTGACGCCCGCGCTCCACGCCGAGATCTCCAGGGTCGCGCTTCCCGGTGCAATTCGCGCTGGGGCGACGCCTGTCCGTCAATCTGACGAGCGCGTGAAGGACGAGACCGGAGACAAAAGATCATGGCGAAAGTAGTCGATATCCCGCGCATTGCGACCGGCGTGCCCAACCTGGACGCGATCTTCAACGGAGGTCTGCCCGAGGGCTCCGTGACGGTCGTGAGTGGCCCCCCGGGCTCGGGGAAGACGATCTTGAGCCAGCAGATCGTCTTTCACAATGCGTCCGCCACCAATCGCGTCCTCGTCTTCGGCACCCTTTCGGAGCCGACCGCCAAGACGCTGCGGCACCTGCAGCAGTTCTCGTTCTTCGACGCCGAGAAGCTGGAGGCCGGCGTCCAGTTCGTCGACCTTGGCGTGATGCTGAGAACCAAGGGGCTCGAGGCCGCCAGCGAGCTTGTCATGCAGCACATCAAGAAGGTCAAGCCGGCGATCGTCGTCATCGACAGCTTCAAGGTCTTCGACGATCTGGCGCGTTCGAAGGAGGAGCTGCGCAAGTTCGACTACGAGATCGCGGT
>JBAVBF010000030.1:0-2143 GCA_049586115.1 Thermoanaerobaculia bacterium
AGCCGGAGTCGAACCAGACGTCGAGGATGTCCAGCTCTTTGCGGAATGCGGTCGTGTCGCACTTAGCGCAGCCGTAGTTCGGCGGCAGGAAATCGGTCGACGGGCGGTCGTACCAGGAGTCGGCGCCTTCGGTTTGGAAAATCTCCTTCACCTTCTCGAACAGCTCCGGCGACGTGACCGGCTCGCCGCACGATTCGCAATAGAGAACGGTGATGGGAACGCCCCATGTGCGCTGGCGCGAGATGCACCAGTCGGGGCGGTTCTCGACCATGCCGGCCATGCGGTCCTCGCCCCACGCCGGGAACCATTTCACCTTGTGAACCTCTTCGAGCGCGCGGCCGCGAAGATCGTGGTCGTCCATCGAAATGAACCACTGTTCGGTGGCGCGGAAGATGACCGGATGCTTGCAACGCCAGCAATGCGGATACGAATGCGTGATCGTCTCGGTGAACAGCAACACCCCGCGCTCACGCAGCAGCTCGATGATCTGCGGATTCGCTTTGAACACGTGCAGCCCCGCCCACAGCGGAACGTCAGGCGTGAATTCGCCGCGGTGATTGACCGGCGTGTACGTTTCGAGACCGTAGCGCTGACCGGTGTAGAAGTCGTCGGCGCCGTGTCCCGGCGCGGTGTGCACGAGCCCCGTGCCCGCTTCGAGCGTGACGTAATCGCCGAGGACGAAGATGCCTTCGCGCGGCAAAAACGCATGGCGGTAGCGGAGATGCTCGAATGCCGAGCCTTTGAAAACTTTGACGACGCGGTAGTCGGTCCAGCCGAACTTCGGAGCAACCGTCTTCACCAGCTCCGAGGCGATGATGAAGTTCTCGCCGTCATGCTCGACGACGTCGTAGTCGAAGTCAGGCTTCAGCGCGATCGCGAGATTGGCCGGCAGCGTCCACGGCGTCGTCGTCCAGATCACGGCGTAGCACGGCTTCTCGATCGGCAGGTCGAGGCTCTGCACTGATTCGTCGGTCAGCCGGAACCGTACGTATACCGAGGGCGAGGTGTGATCGGCATACTCGACTTCCGCCTCCGCAAGCGCGGACTGGTCGTACGTGCACCAGTGCACCGGTTTCAGTCCTTTGTAGACCATGCCGGTGCGGAAGAAGCGGCCGAGGGCGTAGGCGATGTCGGCCTCGTACTGATAGGCCATCGTCATGTACGGATGGAACCAGTCGCCGAGGACGCCAAGGCGGATGAAATCCTGGCGCTGAATCGAGACGAACTTCTCGGCAAACTCGCGGCAGGCGCGGCGGAAGTCAGCCGGCGACATCTCCTTCCGTTTCGCGCTGCCGATCACTTTGTCGACGGCATGTTCGATCGGCAGTCCATGGCAATCCCACCCCGGCACGTACGGCGAGTCGAAGCCCATCATCGTCTTCGACTTGACGACGATGTCTTTGAGGATCTTGTTGAGCGCGTGGCCCATGTGAATGTGGCCGTTCGCATACGGAGGTCCATCGTGCAGGACCGACTTCGGCCGCCCTTCCGACTTCTCGCGAATGAGCTTGTAGAGATCGATGAGGCGCCACTGCTCGAGCCTCTTCGGCTCGTTCACGGGCAGGTTGGCCTTCATCGAGAAGGAGGTCTGCGGAAGGTTCAGCGTCTTCTTGTAGTCACTGCTTTCGGCCATGGTGGGCGGCGAAACTAACAGCCGTGTCCCATCATTTCAAGTCGGCACGGAGCTACTGGATCTTCGCCAGTTCGCCGTCGAGATGCGCAAGCGCGGCCTGCAGCGACGCGCGGCGACGTTCGTTCGCGCTCTCCATCTCGTGAAGGATGCGCCGCCGCGAGAGCTCCAGACCCTCGCGTTTCTGGCGCCGCTCGATCTCCTGCACGTCCGGACGCTGCCGGTTGCCGCGCGCGGCGCGCTCGTCCTCGGCATCCTGCCGGTTCGACTCAACTGCCTTGCTTTCGAATCCTCTTGCCATGGGAAAAAATCGCGTGCACGTCGCGCGCCCGCCGGAGACTATCCGCAGATTCTGTTCTTGTCTGCGTCGCTCTGCGGCATCTGCGGATTCACAGCCCGCCGGCGCTCACCGCGCGCGGTGCGGTAATGCGCAGCCGTTCGCCGGGGTGGAGTTTGTGCTCGATTTCGAGCTCGTTCAGTTCGAGGAGCTCTTCCACGGTCAGGTTGTGGCTC
>JBAVBF010000031.1:0-2972 GCA_049586115.1 Thermoanaerobaculia bacterium
CGTGCCGCCGAGCCGGCGGCGGTACAGCCGGCGAGCCGCCGGCGCTACGCTCGTGGAGGTTCGCGTGAACGCGATCTCCTTCCGCGCTCCGCAGTTGCTGTGGCTCGCGTTGGCCGTTCCGGTCGCGTTGATCTTCTTTCTCGCACGCGAGCGTCAGCGAATCCGCATCGCGCGCCGGTTTGTTTCGGAGCGGCTTCGCGGTGTTGCCAATCCACTGCGCTTATTGCGGCCGTGGCTTGTCGCGATTGCGCTCCTCGGATGCGTCGTCGCGCTGGCCGGCCCGGAGGCAGGATTTCGCGTCGTTCCGATCGAGCAGCGCGAGTCGAATCGCGTCATCGCCATCGACGTCTCGCTGAGCATGGCCGCGCAGGACGTCGGCACCTCGCGCCTCGATGCGGCGAAAGCGATTGCGAAACGGATCATCGACGCGCAGCAGGGACGCATCGGGCTGGTCGTCTTCGAGTCGGCTGCCGAGGTCGTGTCGCCGCTGACGAGTGATGACGAAGCGGTGGAGGCGTTGCTCGATTCGATTCAGGCGGGCGAAGTTTCCAATCCAGGCTCCGATCTCTCCATCGCATTGATGGCCGCGCTGCGGCTGGCCGGTGATACGGCGCAACGCGGCGACATCGTTGTCATCAGCGATGGCGAGGATCAGAGCACGCGACTCGACGACACCGTCGCCAAGCTCGCGAAGCGCGGCGTGCCGGTGTCGACGATCCTCATCGGCACCGCGGCAGGCAGCACGATTCCGCGGCCGGAAGGCGGCGGCGATCTCGTCGATGACAACGGACAGGTGGTGACGACGTATGCGCGCCCCGAGACGCTGCAGAAGATCGCGGCGGCGACCGGCGGAAAGTTCTACGCGAATCCGTTTGGCGAACACGCGCTCGATTCGCTGGCGGCATCCGGCGGCACGTTGAAGCAGCGTAATATCCGCGTTCCGATCGAGCGCTACCAATGGCCGCTGGCGTTCGCCTGCGTGGCGATGTTCCTCGGATCGCTCGCGAATCGAGGCGCCGAATGAAGTTGATCTCGATCATTCTCCTCGTCACGTTCCCGGTCGCAGGTCGCTTCACGCGCGAGACGAACTCGCACGCCGCTACCGCGCGCGGCGTGAAACAGTTCACTGAGAAAAAGTACGCGGAAGCGCAAGCGTCATTCGCCACCGCCACGTCGATCGCGCCCACGCCGACTCGCGAGTTCAACCTCGGCACGTCGCAAATCGCCGCGGGCAATCGGGAGGCAGGATCATCGACGATCGCCAAAGCGCTCGCCGATCCGTCGCTGCGCGCCGACGCGCTTTTCAATCGCGGCAACAGCGCGCTCTCCGCGAGCGCCTTCGACTACGCCATCCGCGATTACACCGACGCGTTGCGGATCCGTCCGAACGATGCGGACACGAAGCGCAACCTCGAGATCGCGTTGCGCCGCAAGCAGTCCATGCAGAAACAGCAGGGTGGAGGCAGCGGATCGCAACAGGATCGCGGGCCGGAGCCGAAGCAGAATCCGCAACCGGCACCACAGCAGGGCGGCGCGCAGCAGCCGAAGAATGATCCGAATGTCGATGGATTGTTGCGGTCGGTGCAGCAGCAGGAGCAGGAGGAGTTGTCGCGGATGCACAAGCCTTCGCGCGAGCGGTTGCATGTCGGCTGGTGATGCGTTGAAGCGGGAAGGCGGAACATTGAACATTCAACATTCAACGTTCAAGATTGTCTTCTTCCTCTTTCTCCTCGCGCTGCCGGCCGCAGCCAGCGATCTGCAGGTCGACAAGCGAACGTTAGCCGCGGACGACGCCGTAACCATCACCCTCACGCTCACTGACGCCTTCGCCTCGGCGGAAAATCTCCAGCTCCCGTTGCAGAACCTCGTGATCGACGGATCGCCGTCGGTATCGTCGGAGTTTTCGTGGATCAACGGCCAATCGTCGCGGCGCAAAGTGCTGCGTTACGTCGCGCGTCCGATCCATGCCGGACCCGCGCTCGTCGGGCCTTTGACGTTGCACGGCGCGGACGGAGAGGTTGAGACGCTCGCGCCGCTGTCGATTCAGGTTCTGCCCGATCTCGCTGCAGGAACGAACGATCCGATCCGCATCCTCCACGAGCTCGTAGCGACCGGACGCGATCCGATTTTCGTCGTCGCCGATGCGGACAAGAGCAGCGTCTTCGCCGGCGAGCAGGTCATCGTCACCTGGACGATTTACAACGCCGCGAACGTGCAGCAGCACGGGATCTCGCGGATGCCGAAGCTGGCGGACTTCTGGGTCGAAGAGCTCGACATTCGAGGTCAGACGCCGCAGCAGCTGTTCATCGGCGGCGTGGCCATGCAAAAACTGGTGATCCGCCGCGTGGCGCTTTTTCCGCTGCGCAACGGAACGCTGACTGTCGATCCGCTCACGATCGAGGCGCAGATCATGAAGCCGCTCGGCTCGAACCTGTTGCGTCTATTCGAAGGAAGCGTCGTCGATGTGCAGCGGCACTCGTCGCCGCTTGCGATCGAAGCGCGCCCCCTGCCGGCTGGTCCGCCCGTCGCGGCGGTCGGCGACATCTCGCTGCAATGCCAGACGCCAGTGCAGAAGAACGGAGGGCCGGTCGCGATCGACGTGATCATGACCGGCGCCGCAAACCTCCGCGCGGCGTCTCCGCCGTCGTTTGCGCAAGCGGTCGAGGGAAGCGTGCAGATTGCCGAGGGGGCGGTGAGCGTGCAACGGCGCGACGAGTCGGTGATGACGCGCCGCTGGCGTTATCTGATTTTCCCTAACAGCACAGGCATGTTCGTCATCCCGCCGCTGACGTCGCACACGTTGACGCCGGCCGGAGTACGGCGCGAGCTTCGCTGTGAGCAGCGGACGCTGATGGTTCAAGCGGCCGATGCGTCGACGCAATCGCACGCACCTCCTGCGCCGAACAGTGCGCCAGTGGAAGCAGCACGCCAGTCACTGCCGTTCATCGGCGTCGCCGCGGCGATCCTCATCC
>JBAVBF010000032.1:0-7922 GCA_049586115.1 Thermoanaerobaculia bacterium
CGTGTAGGTCGCGCCAGTGCCGGTGCAGCCGTTCTGATCGGTCGCGGTGACCGTGATCGGGAACGAGCCGGCCGCGTTCGTGGTGCCGGACAGAACGCCGGTCGCCGGGTTGAGCGTGATGCCGGCCGGCAGCGCGCCGGTCTCACTCCAGGTGATCGTTCCCTGTCCGCCCGACTGCGTGAAGGTCTGGCTGAAGGCGACGCCCGAGGTGCCACTGCTCACGCCCGGGTTCGTGACGGTGATGGTCGGGCAGGTGATGGTCAGCGTGTAGGCGGAGTTGGTGCCGGTGCAGCCGTTCGAGTCGGTGACCGTGACTACGATCGGGAACGCGCCGCTGCCGCTCGGGGTGCCGGAGAGCGTGCCGTTGGCTGCGAGCGTGAGACCGGTCGGCAGTGTCGAGGACGTCGTGAACGTCGCCGTACCGATGGCGCCTGTCTGCGTAAAGTTGATCGAAAGCGGCACACCGGCCGGGCTGCTGGTGGTGGCCGGATTACCGACGGTGATGGTCTGGCAACTGATGATCAGCGTGTACGTCGCGCCCGTGCCGGTGCAGCCATTCGAGTCGGTCACCGTGACGACGATCGGGAACGTGCCGGACTGCGTCGGCGTGCCGGAGAGAAGGCCCGCGGTGGAAAGCGTGAGGCCGGCCGGTAGCGTCGAGGCCGTGTTGAAGGTGGCCGTGCCGTTGGCTCCAGCCTGCGTGAAGGTCTGCGTGAACGGAGCGGAGACCGTGCCGGTCGTTGTGGCCGGGTTGGTCACGGTGATGGTCTGGCAGTTGATGACCAGCGTGTACGTCGCGCCGATACCGGTGCAGCCGTTGCCGTCGGTGACCTTGACGGTGATCGGGAACGAGCCGGTCACGGTCGGCGTACCGGAAAGGACGCCGGCGGCCGAGAGCGTGAGTCCGGCCGGCAGCGAACCGCTGTTGAGCGAGAAGGTCGAGCCGCCGATGGCGCCGGACTGCGTGAACGTCTGGCTGAAGGCCACCTGAATCGTGCCGGTGGTCGTGGCCGGATTCGTCACGGTGATGGTCTGGCAACCGATAACCAGCGTGTAGGTCGCGCCGATGCCGGTGCAGCCGTTGCCGTCGGTGACTTTGACGGTGATCGGGAACGAACCGGTCTGCAGCGGCGTGCCGGAAAGGAGGCCGGCCGCGGAGAGCGTCAACCCTGCCGGCAGCGAACCGCTGTTGAGCGAGAAGGTCGATCCGCCGATCGAGCCCGACTGCGAGAACGACTGGCTGAACGGCGTGCCGGCGGTGCCGGTGGTCGTGACCGGATTGGTGACGGTGATGGTCTGGCAGTTGATGACCAGCGTGTAGGTCGGGCTGGTGCCGGTGCAGCCGTTGCCGTCGGTCACCAGGACGGTGATCGGGAAGGACCCCGTCTGTGTCGGCGTGCCGGAGAGAAGACCGGCCGCGGAAAGCGTCAGGCCGGCCGGGAGCGTCCCGCTGCCGAGCGAGAAGGTCGCTCCTCCGATGGCGCCGCTCTGGCTGAAGTTCTGGCTGAAGGCCGTGCCGGCGACGCCGGAGGTCGTGACCGGATTCGTGACCGTGATGGTCTGGCAGTTGATGACGAGGTTATAGGTTGCGCTCACGCCCGTGCAGCCGTTGCCGTCGGTGACGAGAACGGTGATCGGGAAAGTGCCTGTCTGTGTCGGCGTACCGGAAACGAGACCCGCGGTGGACAGCGTCAGTCCGGCCGGGAGCGTGCCGCTGTTCAGCGTGAAGGTCGCGCCGCCGGCGGCGTTCGTCTGCGTGAAGGTCTGGCTGAAGGCGCTGCCGGCAACCCCCGTCGTCGTGGCGGGGTTGTTGACCGTGATGACCTGGCAGTTGATGACGAGGTTGTAGGTGGCGCCCACGCCGGTGCAGCCATTGCCATCAGTCACCGTAACCGTGATCGGGAACGAGCCGAACTGCGCCGTCGTGCCGCTCAGCAGCCCGCTCGCGGAGAGCGTGTAGCCGGCCGGCAGCGTGCCGCTGCTCACGGAGAATGTCGCCCCGCCGACCGCGCCGCTCTGCGTGAACTGCTGGCTGAACGCGGCGTTCACCGTGCCGGAGGTCGTGGCCGGGTTGGTCACCGTGATGGTCTGGCAGGCGATGACGATCGTGTACGTGGCGCCGATGCCGGCGCAGCCGTTCGCGTCGGTGACCTTGACGGTGATCGGGAAGGTGCCGGTCTGCGTCGGCGTACCGCTCAGAGTTCCGTTGGCGGCGAGCGTGAGGCCTGCCGGCAGCGTCCCGCTGTTCAGCGTGAAGGTCGTCGCGCCGATCGCGGCCGACTGCGTGAAAGTCTTGCTGAATGAAGCGGAGACAGTTCCGGCACCGGATGCCGGGTTGTTGACGGTGATGGTCTGACAGGTGATGGTCAGGTTGTACGTCGCGCCGTTGCCGAAGCAGCCGTTCGCATCCGTCGCTTTGACCACGATCGGGAAGGTGCCGGTCTGCGTCGGCGTGCCGGAAAGGACGCCCGCGGACGACAGCGTCAGTCCGGTCGGCAGCGTCGAGGCGGTCGAGAAGCTCACCGCGCCGATGGTGTTGCCGGCGGTGAAGGTCTGGCTGAACGCCGCTGCGGCGACGCCCGTGTTCGTGGCCGGATTCGTGACGGTGATGGTCTGGCAGCCGATGACCAGCGTGTACGTCGAGCCGATCCCGACGCAGCCCTGGCCGTCAGTGACTTTGACCGTGATCGGGAAGCTGCCCGTCTGGGTCGGCGTACCGGAAAGGAGGCCCGCGCCGGTAAGCGTCAGACCCACCGGCAGCGTGCCGCTGTTGAGCGAAAAGGTCGCGCCGCCGATGGCGCCGCTCTGCGTGAAGGTCTGGCTGAACGCGACGGTGGCCGTGCCGGTCGCAGTGGCCGGGTTGGTGACCGTCACCGGATGGCAGGAGATCACCAGGTTGTACGTCGGACCGACTGCCGTGCAGCCGCCCACGTCCGTCACCTTGACCGTGATCGGGAAGGTGCCGCTCCCCGTCGGCGTCCCGGAAAGAACGCCCGCGGACGACAGCGTCAGCCCCGGAGGCAACGTTCCGCTGTTGAGCGTGAAGTTGACCGGCGGGGTGCCGCCGTTCTGGGTGAAGGTCTGGCTGAACGGCGTCCCGGCCGTACCGGTCGTGACCGCCGGGTTCAGTACCGACACGCCCGGGCACGTGAGGAACAGCGTGAAGTGCTGGGAGGAGTTGTGCGGCTTGTTCTTGTCAGCAAAGAACGTCAGCGGATACGTCCCGGAGGTGTTCGGGCCGGGAGTGCCCGACAGCACGCCTGTGCCGTTGCCGTTGTCCAGGAACGTCACGCCCACGGGCAGATCGCCCTCGACGCTCAGCGCCGGCGTGGGCTTGCCGGTGACCGTGACCTGGAACGCGTTCGGCTGGCCGTCGATAAACGTCGTGTTGTCGGCGCTGGTGAAGGTGTACGGATGCGTGCCCGGCAGGTCGATGGTGACCGTGGCCACGTTCGAGGTAAGCGTCGTCCCGACCGCGACGTAATGGAACTGATCCTGCGAGGCCAGCGAGCCGTCGTGGATGTAGACGAAGCCGCCGTTCGGCGCGAGCGCCAGCGTTCCGTGCTGGGTCGTGTCGACAAGCGAGGCTGTGATCGGCTGGTTGTTCGGGTTGTCGTTGTTGAGGACGCCCAGCGTGGCCACCGTCAGCGTGCCGCCGAGCGTGCTCAACGAGTAGTTGTCGTCGTGCGCGGTCGGCGCGGCGCCGTTAGTGTGGATCTGAAAGTTAAAGAAGAGATCGTGCAGTCCCGCGTAGGCACCAGCGCTGATGAAGCGCCATACCGGCGCAGAGGCCGTACCGTTGGCCAGAGGAACGTTGCCTGCCCAGTCGGCGCTCAGGCCGTCGAGCAGGATGTTGCGCGGCGGTGTCGGCGTCACCGCCCGGTCGCGCCCGGCGTGCGGCATGATGATGTCGCCTCCGCCCCACGACCACTGCGTGAGCAGCACGTCCGACGACAGCCCGGAGCTCGACACGAAGACGAACCGCGGCGTGCCGATGTTGTCCATGGTCAGAACATCCAGACCCATGTGCGATTCGACGAAGACGTCGCCGGCCGTCGCTCCCGTCGTCGACACCCCGACGTTCCAGCCGCCATCCACCGCGATCGGCGAGCTGAATTGGTTCAGCACCGCGTTCACGCATGTCTGCCGCGTCACCGCCGTCACGCTACCGCTCGAGCCGGTCACCGTTCCCGCCGTGGTGATCATCACGTCGATCCCGCTGACGATGCCCCCCGGCGTGATCACGCTGCAACCCGTCCCTCGGTTGTTATCCGTGTCGATCAACGTTTTTACGTCGAACGTAGCGGCGGAAGCAGCGAAGGGAACACCGAGTGTGAGAACGAGCGAGCAGAAACGAATCGCTTTGCGAAACGAAATCATCGTAGATAGTCCTTGGCGTGAGATCCGGAACGTTTTGTCAGTCGTTTGGAAACAGCAATTGCCGCCTCCAAAGCGACAGCGGAGTGAAATGGACGAGCGGAATGATAGCAGTTAAGGACAGTTGTCCAAGCATTTTTATTCAGTGCAGCGAACACACAACGATGGAAACTGCGACGAGACACGCTTGACAGCCTCCTCCCCCTCGATCGCGTACACTCGCGGCACTCCTTTCGCACTTGCGGACGAGCGCTCTCGAATTCGCCCGGCACCGGGCCCGACTGCAATGTCAGAAAATCCCCATCCGCTCCATCTCGTCGGCGGGGGCCGCGACGCGTCGAACGCGGAGACGGAACTGCATCGGCTCCGCGCCGAGATCGAAGCGCGCAACCGGCAGGAAACCGCGATTGCCGAGCTGGGACAGGCCGCCCTCACCGGCGTCGAACCTTTCATCATCCTCGGCCAGGCCTGTGCGCTCGTGGAGATCACGCTCGGCGTCGATCACGCGCGCGCCCTCGAAATCCGCGACGGACGCGTTTCCGTCGCCGCCTCGATCGGCTCGAATACGACGTTCGTCAACTGCAATCAGGACAGCGAGGAGAACGAGTCGATCGCGATGTATGCCGCGCTGGCCGGCGCGCCGGTGGTGTTCGAGGACATCGAGCATGAAACGCGCTTCAAGTCGTCGCACCTTCGGAACTTTCACGGCGTGCGCGGCGGCGCGGCGGTCGTCATCCCGACGGCATCGGGCGTTTTCGGGGTGCTCGTCGCTTACTCGAGCGTCCAGCGCACCTTCGCAGACTACGAAGTGGCCTTCCTCAAATCGGTGGCCAGCCTGCTCGGCGAGGCCGTCGAGCGCTCGCACACGGAGCAGGCGCTGCGCAAGTCGGAATCGCGGCTCAAACAGCTCATCGCGTCGACGCTTGATGCCGTCTTCACCATCGACCGCGGCGGCATCGTCATCGAATGGAATCCGCAGGCCGAGGCCACGTTTGGATTTCGCGCGAATCAGGTGGTCGGACGGCCGCTCCCGCCGGACTTGAGGGACCTTTTCGACTCCGCGCTGGCAAGCGCGACACGCCGCGTCGAAACGACCGGCCGCCGCGCGAATGGCGAAGAGTTTCCGGTCGAGGTGACCATCGATCGCGTCGGCCGCGGCGACGATCAGACGTTCACCGCGTTCCTGCGCGACATCTCAGAACGAAAGCGATCGCAGGTCGAGCTCGAAAATCGCGAGCAGCGTTTCCGCGCACTGGTCGAGAAAAGCTGGAGCGGCGTGGCGCTGCTCAGCGCCGACCTCGCCTTCTCCTACAGCGGCGCATCAACCGAACGCCTTCTCGGCTACACCGAAGACGATCTGGCCGGGACGAGCTTCCTCGCCTACACCCACCCTCGCGAGCGCGAGGCGTTGCGCGAGCTCCTCGGCGCGCTCGCCGCGGGATCGTCGCAGGAATCACAGGCGGAGCTGCGTTTCCGCCATCGCAGCGGCATCTGGATCTGGCTGGAGGCGTTCGCGCAGAACATGCTGCACGAGCCGAGCGTCGGCGCGATCGTGCTCAATTACCGCGACGTCACCCAACGCAAGGCAACCGAAAAGCAGCTCGAGTATCAGGCCTACTACGACGCGCTGACCGGACTGCCGAACCGGCTGCTGTTCCGCGACCGTGTGGTCAATGCGATCGCGCAGGCGCAGCGAAACCGGCGCGGCGTGGCGGTGATGTATCTCGATCTCGATCACTTCAAGCTCGTCAACGACGGCCTCGGGCACTCGCTCGGCGACGCGTTGTTGTCGGAAGTCGCGGCACGTTTGCAAAGCTGCGTGCGCGCCTCCGACACGATCTCGCGCCTCGGCGGCGATGAGTTCACGATCCTCCTCATCGATACGTCGAGCAGCGAGTCGATCGCCGGCGTGGCGCGCAAGATCCTGCAGTCGTTCGCGCATCCGTTCCGCGTCGAAGGCCACGAGCTGTTCGTCACCGCATCGATCGGCATCAGCATCTTCCCCGGCGACGGCGAAGACGTCGAGACGCTGCTGAAATGCGCCGACAGCGCGATGTATCGCGCCAAAGAGCTCGGCCGCAATCAGGCGCAGATGTTCACGGCCAGCATGAACGAGCGCTATGGCCGCCGGCTCGCACTCGAACAGAGCCTGCACCACGCGCTGGAGCGCGACGAGCTGGTCGTGCATTACCAGCCGATCTTCGACCGCAACCGGAAGAAGATCGTGTCGCTCGAAGCATTGGTCCGCTGGGATCATCCCGAGCGCGGTCTGGTGCAGCCGGCGGATTTCATCGCACTCGCGGAAGAAACAGGATTGATCGTCCCGATCGGCGAGTGGGTGCTGCGCCGCGTCTGCCACGATTCGCGCGCCTGGCGGGCCGCCGGCCTTCCGCCGATGCGCGTCGGCGTAAACATCTCCGCGCCGCAGTTCCAGCAACTCAGTTTCGCGCTGGTGGTCGGCAGCATCCTGCGCGAGTACGCCTGCGATCCTGCGCTGCTGGAGCTGGAGATCACCGAGACCGTGGCCGTGCAGAACATCGAGACCACCACGACCGCGATGCGCGAGCTGAAAGAGCTGGGCATCCGCATCGCCATCGATGATTTCGGTACGGGCCAGTCGTCGCTCGTTTATCTGAAACGCTTCCCGATCGACACGGTGAAGATCGACCGAGCTTTCGTCCGCGACGTCAACACGGACGAATCGGCGGCGGCGATCGTCTCGTACGTGATCAATCTCGCGCACACGCTGCGACTCTCCGTCGTCGCTGAGGGTGTGGAAACGGAGGAACAGTGGTCGTTCCTGAAACTGAACGCCTGCGATCAGATGCAAGGCTTCCTTTTCAGCCAGCCACTCTCGGCAGCTGAGGCCGAGGAGTTCATGCGCAGCGAGCAGGCGAAGTACAACTCGCGCGAAACGCCGCGGCCGTAGCGTTGCGCGCTATCCTTCGCGGCCATGCGCCGCATTGCTTTCGCCGTTCTTCTTTTCGCCTCATCCTTCGCTCACGCGCAGCAGCAGCGCGATGACGCGCTGCTCGATGATCTCGACCGCGTTCGAACCTTCAACGCCGTCGCCATTTCGCCGGACGGCAAGCACGTCGCGTGGTCGGTGCAGGGAATCGGCGTTACCACCGCGACGTCCGCGGGCATGGACGTCCATCTCCTTCCCGGCGACGGCGACGATCACTACATCGCCTGGTCGCCCGACTCGCAGTCGCTGGCGACCGTCGGCGACGGCGGCAAGGATCAGCGCCAGATTTTCGTGACGCATGTCGGCGGTTCGCCGGTGCGCGTGACGAGCGTGCACGGCTATCTGGCGGAGCCGCAATGGTCGCCGGATGGCAAGTCGATCGCATTCCTCTTCATGGAAAACGCGGCCCGCGCCGCCGGCCCCCTCGTGGCGATGTCGCGCGCGGTCGGCGCCATCGAGGAGCACATCGACGAACAGCGCGTCGCCATCGTCGACCTCGCTACGAAAAAGGTCCGCATCGTCACGCCGGCGGACATGTACGTCTACCACTTCGGCTGGTCGCCGGACGGCAAACAGC